>NZ_JBDJAC010000013.1:0-107645 GCF_039652615.1 Fulvimarina fulva | reverse complement strand
CCCGATCAGAACGGTCTTCGATCCGGTCTGGTCGGACCGCTCCAGATGACTGACGAAACCGCGTGTCCAGGAATAGGCCGGCGGGCCGTCGAGATCGATGACGAGGCCGCGCAGGCCACTGGTTCCGAATTTCAGGGACGACATGGCAGGACGCTACCTTCTTTGCAGGGATGATGGCGGAACCCTCTATACAGGAAGGCGGCTTTCGAGAAAGCCGGCAGGGTATGATGCGAAACCTGCTCAATAACCTCGCGGCGACGGCTTTTGAAGACGCTCACGAGACCGTACGGGCTTTAATACGCCGTCCCAAAACAAGCCTCAGCACTGCAGGGCCGACGAGGTCGTAAACGGTCCGAACAAGATCGAGCTGGAATTCCTGCGGCAAAAAACACCTATATCGAGGCGTTCGAGGACCGCTTACGTCAGGAGTGGCTGAACGCATCCTGGTCCCCGTCGAGGTCTGATGCCCATCGACGGATCGAGGTATGTAGAACCGATTACAACGAACCACGGCCGCATTCGGCACTCGAAACCTTGACGCGGAGCGCCTTCGCCGCCTACTCAAGCCAGCCCGAAAAGTTCATGAGATCCGGACCGGAAACCGGGGCAGATCTTGCAACGTAAACTTGTTTACCGATGCCGATTTTCAGAAGAATAGCGATCATGACTGAACCAAAGAACAAAATCGAGATCGTACCGGTCATCTTGTGCGGCGGTGCCGGCACCAGGCTCTGGCCGGCTTCGCGACGCACGCGACCGAAACAGTTTCTGCCGCTCTTTGGTGACCGCTCGCCTTTCCAGGATACCCTGCTTCGCGTTCATGCAGAGGGATTTGCGGCGCCTGTCGTTATCGCGAGCAACGACCATCGCTTCATTGCCGCCGAGCAGGCACAGGAGATCGGTATCAAGGTCACGATCCTGCTAGAACCGGAAGCGCGGGACTCCGGTCCCGGCCTCGCGGCGGCCGCAGCCTTCGTCAGCGGACGTTACGGCGCAGAAACGCCAATCCTCGCGCTCGCCGCAGATCATCGCATCAAGGACATGGACGGTTTTCAGCGAACTGTCCTGGGCGCGCTGGATGCGGCTCGCGACGGCCATATCGTCACCTTCGGCGTCAAGCCGGATAGTCCGGCCACCGGCTTCGGCTATATCGAACCGGGCGGCGAGATCGGGGGGGCCGCAGGCACAGTTCGCCGCTCCAGGCGCTTCGTCGAAAAGCCTGATCGCGCGACGGCCGAGCAGTACGTATCGGAGGGCTATCTCTGGAATTCCGGGAACTTCCTCTGTCGAACCGATGTCCTTTTAGGGGAATACGACAGCCGTGACGCGGCGACCGTGGCTGCCGCGCAGTCCGCTGTCGACGGCGCCATCGAGGACCTCGACTTCGTTCGGCTCGATCCGGAAAGCTTCAGCAAGACCGCAAAGCGCTCGATCGATTACGCCGTGATGGAAGCGTCCGAACGGGTCGCGGTCGCAACCGCCGATTTCGACTGGTCGGATATCGGTGGCTGGGATCAGCTCGCCCCGATCCTCGATCACGACGAGGCCGGCAACGCCATCCATGGCATGGTGGTGACGGAAGAGGCGGAGAACAACGTCGTCTGGTCGAACGGCACCTTCGTCGCCCTGTCAGGCGTCTCGAATCTCGTTGTCGCCGTCACGGAGGATGCGGTCCTCGTCGCGGATCGCACGAAAGGCGACCTGATGAAGAGCCTCGTTGCGAAAGTGAAAACGGCACGGCCCGGCCTCACGGAAGAGCACGTCCAGAGCTTCCGGCCCTGGGGCAATTACCGCTCGCTCGACAAGGGTGGCCGGCATCAGGTGAAGCGAATCGTGGTGAAGCCCGGCGCTCAGCTCTCGTTGCAGCACCATCACCACCGCTCCGAGCACTGGATCGTGGTGCGTGGCACAGCGCTTGTCACCATCGACAAGACCGTGACACGAATGACCGAGAACGAGGGCACCTATATCCCGCTCGGTTCGGTTCACCGGCTGGAGAATCCAGGCAAGATCGATCTCGAACTTATCGAGGTGCAGACCGGATCCTATCTCGGCGAAGACGATATTGTGCGCCACGAAGACATCTACGCACGTGCCGGAACATAAATATCCGGCCCTGAACTGACACGTCCCCAAGTCTTACCCGGCGGAGAATTCGTTTGCGCCGTTTGTGAGGCGCTCTCCGTGTTTTATACCGGCGGACCTTTGAAACCATCGGTTTCATGGGTCGTCGGCAGCCCGAGCGGCGTTTGAGCCGTTTGCCGGGCGTGGATTGACCCAACGGGTCAATTCATTCGTCCGGCGGTATTACTGCTTGGCTCGAAAATTGCCGGGGATGTAGCTCGAGCAGGTACCAAGTCTGTTGCGCATTTCCGCATCTCTCGATCGGCTTTCATAGCCGATCGAGCTGTAAGGACGGCCCCTGTTCTCTCAGCTAGGTGTTCAGTCCCGGCATGTGATGGTTTGGATTGAATCAGCCCATTGAGAACTGCGCATGCGCGGTTCTCAGTCGAGGTCCGACGCTTTATGCACCCATAGCTGAAACAGGCTCAACGAAAGCAGGGTTGTCTCATCGCAGTGCGCGAGTGCGTGGCACGATCCGCAGATGGCTTGCCGTCTTCGCGCCCGGAAGTGCCGCGATCCTGTCGGCGGCATCCAGCAATCTGCCGCGATTGATGCCGGTGGCAATACCGCCCTCTTCGAAGGCGAAGTGAAGATCTTCCGTTGCCGTGTTTCCCGTTGCGCCGGGCGCAAAAGGGCATCCGCCAAGGCCAGCTGCGGCGCCTTCGATGATTTCGACACCGACCGAATGGGCAAAAAGGGCGTTCGCAATGCCCATGCCGAAGGTATCGTGACCGTGAAAGGCCCAGACCGCGTCCGCTGGACCATCGGCCATGACGGTCTTGAAGCGATGGGCGACCATCATCGGGTCGGCGCGGCCGGTGGTGTCGCAAAGGGCAAACTCGGCCTTTGGCGCAATCTCCAGCGCTTCGGCGAAGACGCGCCTGACATCCTCCAGCGGAACCGTACCGGTAAACGGGCAGTCGAAGCTCGTTCCAAAATCGACCCTCAGGCCCGCGCCCCCATCGCCGGCTTCCGAAACGATGGCGCGGAGCTGGTCGAGGGACTGGGCAACACTCTGGTTGACGTTCGCCTTGTTGTGGGCTTCCGACACTGAGACGACGAAGACAAGATCAGGATATCCGGCTGAAAGCGCCAGCCCCGCGCCTTTGGCATTGGGCACCAGAACCGACATGCGGCAGCCCGTGCGGTCTTTGAAGTGGGCTGCGATCTCTCCCATGTCGGCCATCTGCGGAATGGCTTTCGGGCTGACGAACGAGCCAAGCTCCATACGGCTGACGCCGGAGGCCACCAGATCTTCGATGATCGCGATCTTCTCGCCTGTCGGCAGGGGATCATGGATCGACTGAAATCCGTCGCGCGGTGCGACTTCCAGAAGGGTGACGGTTGTGGGCGTCGCAACGGTCATGCGCTCTCTCTTGGACTGATATTGTCGTGGCGTTTGGCGATCCAGTTGATCACCCCGCCGCCCGTCATGATCTCCACCTGCCGCTCGCTGAGATCGTGGCTGAGCCGGATCTCCTCCTCCGTCCCGTCACCATGGCGGACACGCGCCATGACGGTGCTGCCAGCTTCCAGCTGGCTGCGAATGTCCTCGATCAGGATCGTATCGCCGATCTTGAGCTTCGGCGGAGCGCCATCGAAGACCAGAGGCAAAACACCGAAGCTCGACAGATTCTGCCAGTGGATGCGGGCAAAGCTTTCCGCGATGACGAGGCGCAGACCCATGATACGCGGCACGAGCGCCGCGTTCTCGCGGCTGGAGCCCTGTCCATAGTTCTTGCCCGCGACGATGGCGTGCCCGCTGTCTGCGGCGGCTTCTTCCCGCGCGCGGGCCGCATAGGTGTCGTCCACCTGTTCGAAGGCATGATCGGCGGTGGCAAAGACGTTGGACCAGATCGGCAGGATCTGGCCCGCCGGAATAATGTCATCGGTGGAAACATCATCGCCAAGGGCGAGAAGAACGGGCACTTCGATCCGGTCAGGATAGGCATCGAAATCGGGCAGCAGCGGCGTATGCCGCGTGCGGTAGAGTTCGGACCGCTTGCCCTCATCGGGAAACACAAAACCCGCCGCGTTCATCGGCATGGCGTCGGGCTCCGAAATGCGCGGATAGGTTCCTCCAAGGGTGCGTGGATCGGTGATGACGCCGGTGAGGGCTGAGGCCGCGCAGGATTCCGGGCTTGCCAGAAACACCGAATCTTCGCGCGTGCCGGAGCGGCCGGGAAAATTGCGGGGCACGGTGCGCAAGGAGTTGCGGCCCGAAGCCGGCGCCTGTCCCATGCCGATGCAGCCATTGCAGCCGGCCTGATGAAGCCGCGCGCCGGATGCGATGAGGCTGCCGAGCTTTCCTTGCGAAACAAGCGTCTGCAGCACCTGGCGCGATGATGGATTGATATCGAGCGAAACGCCTTCCGCGACCCGTTTGTCCGCAACGATGTCCGCAACAACGGCAAAATCGCGATAGCCCGGATTGGCCGAGGAGCCGATATAGGCCTGGTAGATCGGCTCGCCGGCAATCTCGGAAACTGGCACCACATTGCCGGGACTTTGCGGCTTGGCGATCAGCGGCACAAGGGCCGACAGATCAATGCGATCGGTTCGATCGTAGGTGCAGTCTTCATCGCGTGATAGCGGCTTGAAATCCGCGCCGCGCCCACGCGCTTCCAGAAAGCGCTTCACGGCCGCATCGCTCGGGAAAACGCTCGTCGTTGCACCAAGCTCCGCGCCCATATTGGCGATGACGTGGCGGTCCATCGCCGAGAGGCAGTCAAGGCCGGGGCCGTAATATTCGATGATGCAATTGGTGGCGCCCGCCGTGCCGTGACGGCGCAGCATTTCCAGAACCACGTCCTTGGCCGAGACCCAATCGGGCAAAGCGCCGGTGAGCTCGACGCCGAATACCTTGGGGCACGCGATATAGAAGGGCTCGCCGGCCATGGCGAGTGCCACTTCGACGCCGCCCGCCCCGATGGCCAGCATGCCGAGGGAGCCTGCGGCGACCGTATGACTGTCCGACCCGATGAGCGACGCGCCGGGGACGCCAAAGCGCTCCATATGGACCGGATGGCTGATGCCGTTGCCCGGACCGGAATAGATGATGCCGAACCGCTCGCAAGCGCTCTTCAGGAAGAGGTGGGCGTCCGCATTGATTTCGTCCGACTGGACGAGGCCGTGGTCGATATACTGGACGCTGGGGTTCGTCGAGACACGGGAAACGCCCATGGCCTCGAGTTCCAGCATGACGAGAGTTCCGAGAACATCCTGAAGGAGAGCCTGCTCCATCTTCAGTCCGATTTCCGCGCCGGGTGTCAGCGTGCCGGAGACGAGATGGGCGGCGAGAAGCTTGTGAGCGAGGGTCTCAGACAACGGCCTGTGCCTCCGCATCCGTCATTTTTTTCGGCCTGAAAATGTTCAGGAGAAACTGAAGCCCGAGGGTCGTAAAGCCGATCGGCAACATGGCGTAGGGGATCCAGTTGGGCGTTCCGAACGAGGATGAGACGCGCTCGCCATAGATGAAGGCGTCATGGGTCATCAGCCAGCCGCGATAGGCCAGAATCGAACAGAAGCCGATGCCGACAAGGCTGATGATGATCGTGATGATGCGCTGGCCGAAGGGACTTGCCGCGTCCTTCACGAGGGTGATGCCGATATGCTCTCCGCGCCGTTCCACGTCCGCTGCCGTCATCAGGGCGAGATAGACGACGAGAAAGGAATTGATCTCCAAGCTCCAGGAGGTGGGCGCTGCGAGAGCATAGCGCATCAGCGCATCATAGGTGACCGTGACGGCCATGAAGGCGAGCGCCACGACACCGCCGGCCTGCAGCAGCCAGGAGAGCCCGTCAATGAATTTCACTGGAACCGTCTTCATCGGAATATGTCCCGCTCGCCTTCGTAAAACGTCGCGTCGATCGGGCCGATTCCGAGACCGGCCCGATCCATTTCAATCCGTCAGGAAAAGCAATCAGGCGCTTTCGCCCATGGCGAGCGCGATGGCCTTCTTGCCGACCTCTTCGCCGACTTCCTTGGTCCAAGCATCGCGCACGTTCACCGACACTTCGGCGAAACGATCAAGCGTTGCCTGATCCGGGTCGATCACTTCGAGGCCGCCTTCGCGGAACTTCGGCCAGTACTGCTTGTCGAAATATTCGACGTTCGCTTCCTTGGCGCTGTTCTCATCGAACCATTTGGCACCGTCCATCATGGCCGACTTGACCGCGTCGGACATCGCGTTGAAGCGATCGGTCTGGACGAAGATGCCGATGCCGAAGGCGGTGACCGGAACCTTGAAGACCTGCTTGACCTGTTCCTGGATGGAGCGGCCATTGATCGTCGAGATGTTGGCGACGGCTGCATCCACCGTGCCGCGCTGGAGCGCCAGATAAAGCTCGGAGGAGGGGATGCGCACCGCAGCGCCACCGAAATCCTCGATCGCCTTGGTGGCCTCGAAGGAGACGACGCGGATCTTCTTGCCGTTGATCGCATCGAGCGTGCGAATGCCTGGATCGCCTGCCGACCAGATATATTCGGGCTCCATGATGCCGCCGCCGAGGCTGAGCGCGGTGAGACCCTGCTTGTTCAGCTCCTCATTGATCAGATTGAACAGCGGCGAGCCCATCTTCAGGCGATCGGGGTTCTCATAGAGAGGGCCAACGACGCCGGGCAGACCGGTAATGCCGAGGATCGGCAGCGAGCGCGTGATGTAGCTCGTCGTGTGGAACATGAAGTCGATCGTGCCGGAGCGCAGCGCCGGGAGCTGTTCGTCCGCCGACAGAAGGCGGCCGGAATCGTAGAAGTCGATATTGACCGCGTCGGGATGGTTCTTGTTGACGAAATCAACAAAGCCCTGCGAGCCATAAGCGAGATCGGCATAGGAGGGCGGCAGGTAGGTGACGCCGGTGAGCGTCTGGGCCGCCGCAGCCGGGCGGCTGGAAAAGCCGAAGGCGGCGCCTGCGGAAAGTGCGGCGGTGCCGGCAAGGACGGAACGTCTGGAAATGGTCATATTTACAAGTCTCCCAAGTTTCTAGTTTCTCATGAGGTTCGGCAGCCAGAGGCTGATCGAAGGCACCAGTACGAAGAGCGCCAGCATCAGGAACTGGATGATCACGAACGGAACGACCGAGCGCACGATCTCCTCGATCTTCAGCATCGGCGCGACGGCTTTGAGCGTGTAGAGATTGAGCCCGACGGGCGGCGTGATGACCGCGATTTCAAGGTTCATCACGAGGATGATGCCGAACCAGAGGGGGTCGTAGCCGAGCGAGGTGATGAGCGGCAGAAGGATCGGCGTCGTCACCACGATGAGCGAGACCGCGTCCACCAGCATGCCGAGCCCGACCAGTGCGACCATGACCAGCATCAGGATGACCTCGGGGGGAAGATCCGTGCCGATCAACATGCTGGAGATCGCGTCGGGCACGCGGACAAGGTTCAGATAGTCGCCGAAGATGCGCGCGCAGCCCATGATGATGAGGATCGCGCCGGAAATCCGAGCGCTCTGGCCCACCACTTTCATCACGCCCTTGAAATCTAGGCAGCGGAAGATCGCGACCGCGACGAGGAACGCGCCGACGGCGCCGAAGGCGGCCGCCTCGCTGGGTGTTGCAATGCCCGAATAGATCGCGCCGAGAACGACGAAGATCAAAAGCATGGCGTGCCAGATGCCGCCGAGCGCGCGAAACCGGTCACCCCAGCTATAGTTCACATGCTCGCCGCGCGGAGCTTCCTGCGGATTGAGGAGCGCGCGGAAATAGATGTAGACGCAGAGCGCGAGAGCCAGCGCGATGCCCGGCACGATGCCGCCAATGAAGAGATCGGCGACCGAAACAGACGAGACCGCGCCGTATATGATGAGCGGCACGGACGGCGGGATGAGCATGGCGAGCGCACCGGATGCGACCACGCTTCCCGAGGCGAGCTTGCGCGAATAGCCGCGATCGAGCATTTGCGGAATGGCGATGGAGCCGACGGCGGCAACGCCGGCGATCGAGACGCCGCTCACCGCACCGAACACGGCGGACGCACCGACGGTCGCTATGGCGAGTCCGCCCCGCAACCATTGCAGCCAGATGACCGCCGCTTTGAAGAGGTTCGCGCCGACCGGTGTCGCCGCCAGAAACGCGCCCATGAGAACGAAGAGCGGCAGGGCCAGAAGTTCGAAACTGTTCAGCTGGCCGAACAGGGATGTTGGCCCGAAGAAGAAAGCCATGGAGCCGCGCGCCATGTAAAGGCCGGTCAGCCCGGCTGCGCCCAGCGCCAGAAAGATCGGTGCGCCGAGCGTGATTAGCCCGAGCAGGATCAGGACGACGATGATGGGTTCGATCATCGTTCGATCTTCCTTAATGGCGCAATATTCGTCATGGGGGTCGAAGGCCTAGATGACATGGTCCGACCTCAGCTGCTCGATGCGGGCGTCGTCATAGCCGAGCCAGTCCTTCAGGACCGCGTCCGTATGCTCGCCGAGTTTCGGGCCGGTACGGGTGATCGCGCCGGGAGACACGGAGAGCTTGGGAAAAACGTTCTGCATCGCCGTTTCGCCAAGCTCAGGGTCGTCTACGCGGGTAATCGCCTCGCGCGCCTGATAATGGGGGTCGTCCAGCATGTCGGGGGCGCGAAAGGTGAGACCGGCGGGCACGCCCGCATCGGACAGCTGGTCCACCACATCGTTTGCCGTATGCCGTGCTGTCCACTCGCCGACGATCGCGTCGATCTCGGCCTGATTTTCGCCGCGCGCCCGGTGGGTGGCGTAGCGCTCATCCGTGCTGAGTTCCGGCCGGCCCATGACCTTGCAGAGGCGCTGGAACAGGCTGTCCTGATTGGCGCCGACGATAACGGTCTGGCCGTCTTTCGTCGGATAGGCGTTGGAGGGAGCGATGCCGGGAAGGAAACTGCCGGAGCGCTCGCGCACATGGCCACCCTTGTCATATTCGGTGACGACATTTTCCATGACCGAGAGCACGGCCTCGAAGATCGAGGCGTCGACCATCTGGCCTTCCCCGGTCGCGTTGCGGTGCTGGAGCGCAAGGAGCGCACCCTGAAATCCGCTTTGTCCCGCCAGCGTGTCACCGATGGATATGCCAGCGCGCACCGGCGGGCGATCGGGATAGCCGGCAATATAGCGCATGCCGCCCATCGCCTCGCAGACGGATGCGAAACCGGCGCGCTCGGCATAGGGGCCCGTCTGACCGAAGCCGGTGACCCGAACCATGATGAGGCGCGGATTGATCGCTTTCAAAGCGTGATAGCCAAGGCCCCACTCCTCCATGCGGCCGACCCGGAAATTCTCGATGAGAATGTCCGTCTTGGCAGCGAGATCACGGACGACAGCCTGCGCCTCGGCTTTGCGAAGATCCAGCGTGATCGATTGCTTGCCGCGGGCGATGACCGGCCACCAGAGAGGCCGGCCCTTCTCGTCCGCGCGGCCCCATTGGCGCATGGCATCGCCGGTCTTGGGTGGTTCGATCTTGACGACTTCTGCGCCGAAATCGGCCAGCAACTGGCCACAGAACGGGCCGGCGATCAGCTGGCCCATTTCGAGCACACGGATTCCGGCAAGCGGCTTTCGAGGCTGTGCCCCCATTGATGTCCTCCCTGAACGAGACGCTCCCACATCCCGTGTTCCGCTTGATCTGCGGATTATTGTCTTTCGTTTTCAAAATACCCAATGTATCCAATTCGTCAAGCAATCCTCGGTCATAGCCTGAAAATGTCGCATATTGTATCCAATAGGGGGTCTGATGTCGCTTCGTAACGGGCAGTCCAAGCCGGGGCTAAGGGCCGCTGACCGGGTGTATGAGGAAATTCGCCGGGAGATTCTGGCCGGGAGCCTCAAGCCCGGAGAACGGGTGACGGAGGAGCTTCTCGCCGAGCGCTTCGGCGCAAGCCGCACCCCGGTGCGCTCGGCCATCGTGCGGCTGGCCGCCGACGGGTTCGTGGACATGACCCCGCGCTCCGGCACCGTCATCAAGCAACGGTCGCAGAGTGACATCGCCGATATCTACGACGTCCGCGCTATCCTCGAGAGCGCGGCGGCGGGGCTCGCAGCGAAGGCCCGATCCGGGGCCGATCTCAATGATCTGAAGGATCTGCAGGCGCGGATGGAACACCATTTCGCAACGGCCCCCGGCGCGATCGAGACCCTGTCCTCGCTTAACAAGGCGTTCCACCAACGCGTTCTGGTTGCAGCGCAGAACGCGACGCTGGCGGACTCGGCGGCGCGGCTGATGGATATCGGGTTCCTCATCAACACCTATATCAATCTCTCTAGCGAGGAGATCGCGCGCGCGATGAGCGATCACCGCAATCTCATCGATGCAATTGCCTCCCGAGACGCTGAATGGGCGAAGGCGATCATGCGAGGCCATATTCACGGCGCCAAGAACGCCTTGACGAAGAACCAGGCCGCTGAAGTGTAATACCGGCGGACTTTAAAAGCATCGCTTTCGAAGGCCTGTCGGCAGCCCGATCGGCGCTTAAACCGCGCGTCGGACGAGAATTGGCCATCGGGCAAATGGAGAGGGCGCTCCTTCGTTCAGGGCGGCCGCTCGAATGCGCGTCAGGCGCTTTATATGCCGGCCCTCGTCGCGATCCGGTTCAATCCGGACCTCAAGGCCAGATCCGATCAGCTGATCTCCAAAGGCGTGAAGGCCTCTGTCAGCGCCGGAACAGACAGGTGACCTGCCCATCGAGGTCGCGGACATGGACCGGCAATCCGAAAATTTCGCCGATGACGGCCTCGGTGATTACCGCGGGCACTGGTCCTTCCCGCGCGATGCGGCCGTTCCTCATGGCGACGATCCGATCGGCATAGGCGGCCGCGAAGTTTATGTCGTGGATGACGACGACGACGGTCTTGCCGCGCTCGTCGGCCGCCTTTCGCATCAGGCGCATGATCTCGACGGCGTGGCGGATGTCGAGATTGTTGAGCGGTTCGTCGAGGAGGATGATGTCGGTGTCCTGGGCGAGCGCCATGGCGACGAAGGCGCGCTGGCGCTGGCCGCCGGAGAGTTCGTCCAGAAAGCGCTCGGCAAGATCCTCGAGGCCGAGAAAGCCGATCGCCTCTTCGACGATGGCGCGGTCTGACGCCGAAAGACGTCCCTTCGAATGGGGAAACCGGCCGAAGCCGACGAGATCGCGCACCGTCAGGCGGGAGAGAATGGCGTTTTCCTGCCTGAGGATCGCGAGGCGTCTGGCGAGCTGGTCGCCGGGCGTTGTCGCGACGTCGAGACCGGCGACGAGCGCACGTCCGGCATCCGCGGGCAAAAGCCGGGCGATCATCGCAAGAAGCGTCGACTTGCCGGCCCCGTTCGGGCCGATGATCGCCGTCAGGCCCGACGGCGGCAAGGTGAGGTCGACGTCGTCGACGACGAGCCGATGCCCGTAGCGTTTGGTCAGGCCTTGCGCTTCGATCATGCGGTGCCTTTCTTAAGAAGAAGCGCGAGGAACACGAGACCCCCGAGAAATTCGACGACCATGCCGAGCGCGGAATTGTAGCCGAGCGCATGTTCGAGGATGGTCTGCCCCCCGGCGAGGGCGATCACGCCCAGTAGGCTGGCGGCCAGAAGCGTGACGGCATGGTGGCGCGATCCGACCAGCGTCCGGGCGAGGCTCGCGACGATGAGCCCGAAAAACGTCACCGGCCCGACCAGCGCCGTCGAGACCGCCACGAAGATGGCGCAGAGCGCCAGAACCTGAAGCGTGACCTTGCGATGGGCGATGCCGAGCGAGATCGCCGTGTCGCGTCCGAGCGCCATGACGTCGAGGATCGATGTCAAACGCGCCGTCAGAAGCGTCGCGCCGGCGATCAGGGCGGCGGCGACGGCCAGAAGTGTTTCGTCTACCGTGTTGAAGCTGGCGAACATCAGGTCCTGAAGGACGACGAAGTCGTTGGGGTCGATCAGCCGCTGCATCAGCTCGTCGAGCGACCGGAAGAGGACGCCCATGACAAAGCCGATCAGCAGCAGGCGGTGGATGTCGCGGGCATGGGTGGAGATGAGCGAGCCGTAGAGCAACAAGGCAAAGCCGACGAGAATTCCGGTCTCCACCGAAAAGAGAGCGAGCGGATCGATGCGCGCCGTGAAGGCGGCGCCGGCGAAGAAGACGATCAGCGTCTGGATCAGCCGGTAAAGCGCGTCGAAGCCCATGATGGAGGGCGTTAGGATGTGGTTGCCGGAAATCGTCTGAAAGAGGACGGTCGAGACCGCGATCCCATGGCCGACGAGCACCATCGCGGCGAGTTTCGTGCCGCGAAAGGGCAGAACGAAGGACCAGGAGCCGCGCGCGCCGAGCGTCATGAAGAGGATGGCGGAGAGGAGGGCGAGGGCGGCGAGGACGAGAAGGGTTCGCGCGTGCTCGGTGAAGGGGCTGGCATCCGGCAGGCTCGTCCTGCCAGGCGAGACCGGGCGCTGGCGCGCGCCATCGCTCATCACGTCAGCCATGGGCGGGCCTCTGCCGGAAGAGGAGCGCGAGAAAGATGACCGATCCGATGACGCCCATGGTCGTGCCGACCGGAACCTCGTAAGGGGCTCGCACGATCCGCCCGAGAATGTCGCAGAGACAGACGAGGCCGGCGCCGGACAGGGCGACGACCGGAACCGTCCGCCGTCCATTGTCTCCGATCGCCATGGAAACGAGGTTGGGGACGACGAGGCCGACAAAGGGGATCGTGCCGACCGAAACCATCGTCACGGCGGAGACGAGGGAGACGATGACGAGGCCCACAAAGACCGTCTGCCCATAGGACAGGCCAAGCCCCACGGCCTTATCGCGGCCCATGCCGGCGAGGGTGAAGCGATCGGCAAAGACGATGGCGAGGAGTGTGAGAACGAGGGCGATCCACAGGAGCTCGTAGCGACCGGCGAGCACCATGGAGAAATCGCCGAGGCGCCAGGCCCCGAGGGACTGCATGAGATCGAAGCGATAGGCGATGAACTGCCCGGCGGCCTGGAGAATGCCGGCGAGGATCAGCCCGACCAGCGGGACGAGAAGGCCGGAGCGCAGTCTCAGGCGGGCGAGGATCGCCATGAACAGGCCCGCGCCGGCAAGCCCCGCGGCCGCGGTGACGAGCATCTTGCCGAAGACCGGCAGCGATGGCGCGATCAGCGTCGTGCCCAGCATTCCAAGCGCCGCCGATTCCGTCACGCCGACCGTCGAGGGTTCGACGAAGCGGTTGGACGTGAGCGTCTGCATGATCAGCCCGGCGACGGCGAGCCCGGCGCCCGCCAGCAGAAGGGCGAAGCTTCGTGGCAGGCGGCTGACGAGAAGGAGCTGCAGCTCGTCAGCGGAGAGATCGCCCGAGACGAGACGCGCGAGCGTCAGGTCGCCCGCGCCGATGGCGATGCTCGCGATGGCAAGCATGGCGAGCGCGAGACCAGCGGCAAGAATTGTCGATCTCTGGGTCATGGAGTGGGGCCTCAGCCACATCTTGCCGCGACAGACTTCCAGTCCGCCGCCCTCAAGAGCCCTTCCGCTTCAGCGCCGCTTGCAGCTGATCTACCGCGCTTTGAAGGGCGCGCAAGCCGGATCCGGCGAGATACCAGTCGCCCGGATCGAGATAGACGACCTGCCCTTTGGACCAGGCGGTGGTTCCACGGACGAGTTCGTTGTCGAGAAGAGCCTTCGCCGAACCCTGGCCGATGGCTGCATCCCGGTCGATGACGAAGAGCCAGTCCGGATTCGTTTCGGCGATATATTCGAAGGAGACCGCCTCGCCATGGGTGCCTTCGCCCAAATTCCGATCGGCGGGCGCGATCCCGAACGCGTCGTGCAAGAGGCCGAAACGCGAGCCGGGGCCAAAGGCGCTGACCTTGTTGCCGGTGGTCAGAAGAATGAGGCCGGTCCCGGCTTCGGACGCTTCGCCGCGAAGCGTCTCGATCGAGGCGCGCAAGGCGGCGATCCGGGTCTCCGCCGTCTCGCTCTTGCCGAAGATTGCGGCGAGCGCCTCGATCCGGTCGATCGCGCTGTCCAGGTAATCGTCGGGGTCCACCGTCATGTCGATGGTGGGCGCGATCGCAAAGAGGGCTTCGGTTTTGTCCATCGAACGGCTGCCGGTGATGATAAGGTCCGGCTGAAGCGCGTTCACCGCTTCGAAATCGGGCTCGAAAAGGGTGCCGACCTTTTCCGGACCGCCGTCACCGAAATGGGCGAGCGCTGGCGGATAGGGCGCGTCGGGGACGCCGTCCACCTCGACACCGAGCGCACCCAGTGTATCGAGAGAGGCGAGATCGAAGACGATCAGCGTTTCCGGGTTCGCTGGCACGCTCTGTGCGCCGCGATTCGTCTCGACGCTGATTTCGGTCGACCGATCGCCGGCCTCGGCGGCGGGCGAGGAGAGCGCGATGAGGCTTGAGGCGAGAAGGGATAAGAGCATCGCCCGGCTCAGCCGGAGGCCCGTTTTCATCGACGAGGTCATGAAGATCTTTCTGCGAAATCGATCGAAAGCTAGTCGCCTCCAGACCTGCATGAACTTGATTTATTTTGTCAACTCTATGCGCTCGGCGACAAGCCAGCGCTGACATCCGACAATCATCGCTTTTGGTTGGCTTTGGCGAGGAAGAGGGGCGCGTTTCTTTAGAATAATTCAAAGATCAAAACGCGGTGAAGAGGTGGCTTATCTTTGGAAAGGTAGCACAAAATCCACCAGAGCGATGCTTATAAACTTGACTTCAAATATCTGGTTTCGATAGGCGGTCTCACGACCACCCGTTCTTCAGGATGCCGAATGTCGAATTGTCCTCACCGTCTCGTCGCAGCTGCCTTTGCAACCCTTTTCGTCTCCGTCCTCGCGCATCCGGCCACGGCTCAGGATCAGTCGTCCGATTCCAAAGCCTCAGGCGCGGAGCAAAGCTTCTCGATCGAACTCAACCGCGCAACGCCGACCGAAGGCGGATGCCGGCTCGGTTTCGTGACGCGGAACGGCCTCGGCTCCGATCTCACCAGGGCGGCGTTCGAGATCGTCCTCTTCAATCCGGAAGGCCTGATCGAGCGGCTCCTGGTTCTCGACTTCGGAGCGATGCCGGAGGGGCGCACCAAGGTGCGCGAGTTCAACCTGTCCGGCGCTGCCTGCGATCGGATCGACAGGGTGCTCGTCAACGACGTGTCGGCCTGTGAGGGCGAAGGCGTTGCCGAAGAGGCCTGCGCATCCGCGCTCACCGCGTCCTCGAAGAACGACATCACCTTCGGTCTCTAATCTGCCTCAACGGATGCCTGGATCACCATGAACGCTTCTTTCCTTCTCGAGCCGATCATCGATATCTACGAGCTCGGCGGCTTCGTCGTCCTCATCCTCGCCATGCTCTCCGTCGTCGCCGTCGCCGTCGTCCTCTTGAAGCTCTGGCAATTTTCGACGGAAGGCGTCGGTCGCAGGCGCGCGGGCGCTCGGGCGGTCGAGGCATGGGTTCGCGGCGATACGTCCGAAGCGCTGAAGCTTGCCGAAACCGGGTCCGGCCCGGTCGCTTCCATCGTCGCCTCCTCAATCCGTGGCGCGATGTCGACGGGCACCGCCAGGCAGACCATCGAGGAGGACGTGCAGCGGATCGCGACGGAGCGGCTTCATTCGCTCGGGGCGGGCCTCAGGCTTCTTGAAGCCATTGCCCAGATCGCGCCGCTTCTCGGCCTCTTCGGCACGGTTCTCGGCATGATCGAGGCTTTCCAGGCCATGCAGAGCGCGGGCTCGGATATCGATCCCTCGCAGCTTGCCGGCGGCATCTGGGTGGCGCTTCTGACCACGGCGGTCGGCCTCGCCGTCGCCATGCCGGCGCAACTGCTCACGACATGGTTCGACGGGCGCATCGAGAACGAGCGCGTCGCCATGGAAACGGCGGTCGCCGCGATCTTCACGCGCCGGATCACCGATCGCCGCGTCAGGGACGAGACCCCGACCGGTCCCGGATTGCGTGCCGTGCCCGAAGCGCCGGCCAATCTCGCACCGGGCGAATAAAGCGATGCGCATCGGAGCGAAACCAGCGCGGCGGGCAGGGCTTTCGATGACGTCTCTGATCGACGTCATCTTCCTCCTGCTCCTGTTCTTCATGCTGACCTCGACTTTCGTCCGCCATCAGCAGGTGGAGATCGCGGCACCTGCACCACAGGGCGCGAGCGGCGGTTCGACGCCGGACATTCTCCTGCGCGCGAAGCCGGACGGCGCAATCTCGGTCAATGGAGAGGTGGTCGAGACGATCGCCCTCGTCGAACGGCTCGCGGGCCTGCGCGAAGCCGGCGGCGAGAAGCTTCTCGTGAAGGCCGATGACGGCGCCGACAGCCAGACGCTTGTCGGTGCCGTGGAAGCGGCCCGCCGGGCGGGCTTTTCCGCAATTTCCGTCGCCGACTGATCTGAACGATTCCGGAAGCCAGCCATGAAACTCGACCGATCCAAAAGACGCCGTGGCCAGGACCCGACGATCGCGCTGATCAACATCGTCTTCCTGATGCTGATCTTCTTTCTGCTCGCCGGCACGGTCGCGGCGACGAGCGAAAACGATATCGAACTGATCCGCACGAGCGAGGCCGAACGCACGCGTCCGCCCGCCGGGCCCGTTGGCATCACGGCCGCCGGGGACCTGCGCTATGAGGGCGAGGCGGTGAGCGAAGACGCCTTGCTCGCAGCCCTCAGCGAAACCAATGCGGCACCTGTCGCAGCGTCTGCGAACGGGGCTTCCGTCGCCGGCACGCCACTCTCCATCACGGCGGACCAGTCCCTGCCGGCAACCGATCTGATCGGGTTCCTGCGAACCCTGCGCGCGGCCGGGTTCGAGGCCCGCATCGTCACCCGATCCGGCGGGAGCCTGTAGACATGGGGTTTACACGCCGCGCTGCCGTATCCGCTCTCGTTGTTTCCTTCGCGCTCCATGCCGGCGCAGCGGTTTGGGCGACCTCGGCGACGAGCGAAGACGAGCCTGCCATGATGGAAGGTGGGCCGGGCCTCCAGATGGCGGTCTCCGGCGATCCTTTCGATGCGCTTGCCGCCGGCGAGGAAACGAGCGAGGCCGAAACCGCCACGGTCGCCGAAACTGTCGAGACCATCGAAGCCGAACCGGTTGAAACCGCCGAGCCCGTCGAGACACCCGCAGACATGCCGCCGGAAGACCTCGTCGCGGAGGTCAATCCCGATATTGAACCAGAAAGAGCCGAGACGGTGGACGAGGCTCCGCCGGAGACGACGGAGGTCGCCGAACGTGTCGAGGTCGCCGCAGTGGAGCCGGAGACGACGACCATCGCGCCCGTCACGGAAACCGTCGAGGCGATGGACCCGCAGCCCGACAACGTGCCGCAACCAACGCGCAGGCCCAATCCCCCGCCGCGCCGCGTCGCCGAAGATCCGCCCGAGCGCGCAAAGCCGCAGCGGAAGAGGGCGCAGCCGCAGCGCCAGGAACGAGCCCAACGCGCGGAGCGGACAGAGGCTGCCAGCGGCAATCGCGGCCGCAACCAGGCGAACGCCCGGCGCGGTTCGCGTGAAAGCGGCCGGGCCGCCCGTAGCGGAGGCGGCGGGTCGGGCATCAGTGCGTCCCAGGCGAGGTCGAACTATTCCGGTCAGATCCTTTCCCGGATCCGCGGCGCCCAGCGTTATCCCAATGCAGCGCGCCGGCAGAGAGCTGAAGGTACGGCAACCGTCTCGTTCACGATATCGGCGAGAGGCGGCGCATCGGGCATCCGGCTTTCCCGTTCGTCGGGCAATTCGCTCATCGACCGCGCGGCTATCGACACCATTCGTCGGGCTTCGCCGTTTCCGCCAATCCCGCGCGAAGCCGGCCAGCGATCGATGAGCTTCACGGTCCCGATCCGCTTTCAGCTACGCTGAACGGATCGGTGAATGCCGATGCAGACGAGACACGAGCGATATGACGAGGACAGCAAAGGGAAGGCGCTCAGGGAAGAGTTTCTCAGTCTCCTCGACCGGGCGCCCGTCGCCTGCCGGATGGAGCTCGAAACGGAACTCCTTGATGCACGCCTGGCGGTGGAGACCGGCGAACCACTGGCATCGCTTTTGACGGTTGAGCGGCTTACACGGGCCCGCCTCCGGGAGCGCGCAGGCGGCGCCCCGTCGAACAAGATCGCCCACGCCCAGGTCCACAGGAACCTGTCTCGTTCGATCCTGTCGACCCTCGCAACGCTCTGGCTGCTGCATGAGCTTGTTCCGGCCAGCCATGCCAACCGAACCGTCCGGATTGCGAAGCCGGAGCCGGACAGCCGGCGTGCGGCCGCGGGCTTTGCCGATGTTCGCAGCGGGAGCATCGCCGATCTCGGCGCGGCAATCGCAGACGTCACGCACGCGCTTGAGGCTGTCAGCATCCCGAGGGCGAGAATCCTTCCGGCCCTGCGGCGGAGCAATTGCGCTATCGCGATCGCCGCGCCCTATCTCGTTGTCCTGCGCCATGGCGGTCCGGCCCACGACATGAGGCCCGCGCTTGCGCGCTTCCTTGGGAGCGTTGCGCCACGGTTCGCCGGCGAGATTTTCTGGCGGGACCCAGGCGCTCCGGGCGAGAGTCCCCGAGCGGATCTTCCTGAGCCCAGAGCCATCCGCGTGACGTGCTGCCTGAAATACACCTGCGCAGCGCGACGCTTTTGCGGCACCTGCCCGAAGCGCGACTGATCACCCATCACCCCTCAACCATCGGAGAGAGCATCATGACCATATCGTCCGCTGCATTCAAAACCGCCCATGGCAATCGCTACAAGCAGGCCATGGCCAAGCATTTCGGTCACAAGATTGCTGTCGAGGAGACCGAACAGACGGCCATCCTGAATTTCGAGATGGGAACCGGAACCGTCGCGATCGTCGAGGACGGGCTGTCTCTCTCTGCACAGGCTTCGAGCGGCGAGGATGTCGCCACGATCGAGGACGTTCTGGAGCGGCATCTCGAACGCTTCGCCTTTCGCGAGACCTTCCCCAAGCTCGATTGGCAGCGCACGGAGGGTGACGCGGGACGCTGATCGGCGGCGTCAGACGAACTGGAACCGGCTGTCCTCGTCATCGAGGATCGGCGCCCGATCGTCATGCCCGTGCTGGGCGGCGACGAGGCGGGCATAGGCGCCGCCTTTCTCAACGAGCGCGTCATGGGTGCCGGTCTCCACGATCCGGCCCGCTTCGACGAAGCAGATCCGATCCGCATGGCGGATCGTCGACAGCCGGTGGGCGATGACGAGGCTGGTGCGCCCTTTCGAGAGTTCGGCGAGCGAGGCCTGGATCTGTCGCTCGGTCGCCGTATCGAGGGCGGAGGTCGCTTCGTCGAGGATGAGGATCGCCGGGTCCTTCAGGAACATGCGGGCGATCGACAGCCGCTGCTTCTGGCCGCCCGAGAGCTTGACCCCGCGCTCGCCGACGATGGTGTCGAGGCCGTTCGGCAGCGCCGCGACCGTTTCGGCGAGCGAAGCGCGCCGCATCGCCGAGACGATCTCCTCCTCGCTTGCATCGAGGCGTCCATAGGCGATGTTCTCGCGCACCGTTCCGCCGAAGAGGAAGACGTCCTGCTGGACGACGCCTACATGATTGCGCAGCGAGGCGAGCGTCATGTCGCGGATATCCCGGCCGTCGATGCGGATCACGCCGCCGGTGACGTCGTAGAAGCGCGGCAACAATGCGCAAATCGTCGTCTTGCCGGCCCCGGACGGGCCGACAAAGGCGATCGTCTCGCCCGGCTTCGCGGTGAAACTGACATCGTCGAGAACCGGAAGATCGTTACGGCCATAGGCAAAGCGCACCCGGTCGAACGAGACCTCGCCCCGGACATCCTCCACGACGACGGCTCCCGGCCGATCCTCGATATCCGGCTCGGTATCGAGAAATTCGCAGTAGCGACGAAAGCCGGCGATGCCCTTCGGATAGCTCTCCAGCACGGCCGCGATCTTTTCGACAGGCCGGAAGAACACGCCGACGAGAAGCAGGAAGCCGACGAAGCCGCCATTGGTGAGGTCGCCGGCGATGACGAAATACGTCCCCGTCACCATGACGATCACCTGGGTGAGGCGCATGGAGAAATAGTTCAGCGACTGGGACCAGGACATGATCTTGTAGGCGTCGAGTTTGCGGCGGCGATATTCGGCGTTGTTGGCCGAGAACAGCCGGCGCTCGTGATGCTCGTTGCCAAAGGCCTGGACGACGCGGATGCCGCCGACATTTTCCTCGATCCGGGCGTTGAAATCCCCCACCGAGGCATAGATCGCGCGCCACGTCGCCGTCATGCGGGCGCCGTAGCGTGTCGTCAGCCAGGCTCCGACCGGCACGATGACGCCGGTGATCAGCGCCAGTTCCACATGGACGAACAGCATCAGCACGAAGGCGCCGATAAAGGTCATCACGGCGATGAAGAGATCTTCCGGGCCGTGATGGGCGATCTCGCCGATCTCTTCCAGATCCTTCGTCAGACGGCCGACGAGGTGGCCGGTCTTGACGTTGTCGAAATAGCCGAAGGAGAGCTTTTGCAGATGATCGAAGGCCCGGCGGCGCATCTCGGTTTCGATATTGATCCCGAGCATATGTCCCCAATAGGTCACCACCGCCATCAGGCCTGTGTTGAGGACATAGATCGCCAAGAGGCCGACGGTCGCCGCGATGATGAGCGCCCACTCGCTGCCGGGCAGGAGATCGTCGACGAAGACCTTCACGGCGATCGGAAAGCCGAGTTCGAGAAGCCCGGCGAGCACCGCGCAGCCGAAATCGAGCATGAACAGCCCCTTATAGGGCCGATAATAGGAAAAGAACCGCTTCAGCATTCAATCAGACGTACAAGAAATGAGGCCATCGGGCGAATGGCGCCCGCTCCAGGCCGAGCGCGACCGGCGTTGGAATTCGCAAGAACGAGCGATGGATGGGGCAGGTCATCGCGCCACGGCTGTGGCCTCTCTTTTGGCAAGGAGAGCGGCCGCTGACTGCAATTCGTCGCGGATGGCGATCTCGATCCCGTCGAGCTGGTCGAGCCGTTCGTGGATTGCGCCGACCGTTTCCGCTCTGGTGTCCACCGCGAGCTTGCTGATGTCCAGTTGAACAAGCCGCAGCCCCTGGACCAGCCGTTCGATCTCGTCCGCCCAGAAGTCGAAACCCGCCGTGTCCCGGCCAAGGCCCCGCCAGAGATAGGCGAAGACATGCTCATAGGCGTATTTTCGGATGACGAGGATCGCCAGTTCGGCGACCGCCTCGGTGAGATCGCCGAGCCGGTCTTCCCCCACATGCCGGTCGATAATCGTGCGCAAGGTGGATGAGAGCTGGAGCCCGTCGCCCGCGAGGCGTTGTGCGACGAAAGCGCCGCCCTCCGACGGCGACGGCTGCCGGGACTGGGTGTGATCGATGAGGAAGCCGCCGGAAACATGCGGGCTCTCCATGGCGCTGCGGAGCCGGTCCCTCGCGATCGGACCCTCCCAACGAAAATCGACATCCCGCATGAGGACGGTCGACGGATCGTCGGTCGCCTCGATCAGGACGTAATGTGGAAACGGGTCACGATCGAACGGGTTTTCGCGTTCCGGAAGGCGATGGAGATCGACCATCGCCATGACGTCGATCGTTGCCGACCCCGCGTCCAGATGGGATAAAAGCGCCGAGGCTTCGACGATGTCGGTCACCCTGCCGCCGTAAAGCTCCTGAAAGCCGCTGCGGAAGGTCTCGTGATCCATGAAACCGGCATGGTAGCGAAGGCGGCCATTCTCATCGACCGCAATCTCGGCGTCGGGGATCGCGGCGTAGAAGGGACGCTGGTCGATGCCGCGCTTCTTCAGTCCGTCGCACAGGCAACTCGCGAAGCAATGGACCTTGATGTCCATCGGCATCTCGCCATGGACGCCGTCCTCACCCGCGGCCTCGGTGAGGCCTCTTTCCGGATCGACCGGCGGCGCGCGCCGCGGCGAAAGGTCTAGCGCCGCCGCTCCGCTTCCCAAATGCAGAAGGAGATCGCCGACGGTGATCAGGCGAGCCCCATCGAGCGCCGCCTGGGGAACCTCGTAGCCGTGCCCGGTTTCGAGCCGCACGAAAAGCTCCATCAGCACGACCGAATCGATGCCGAGATCCTCGCGAAGGCGCGCGGCCATGGCGAAGCGGTCCATGTTCGGGTGACGGATTTCCTCGGCGAGCACGCAGCGGATCGTGTCGAGGAGCGTTGGCTGGCTTATCGTATCCATGATCGGTCCTGTCAGAGGGTGTCGGCGGCATAGCGCGCGCGGACCTCCCGCCGGCTGATCTTGCCGGTGGGGCCGCGCGGGATCTCGGGGACGCGCCTTATCTCGCGCGGGCGCTGGTGGGCCGCGAGACGCCCAATGCACCAAGCGCCAAGAGCTGCCTCGCTGACGGAGGTGGTGCCCTCGAAAATGAGAGCGACGCGGCCGCCGGCGAGGGCATCGTCGAGCCCGAAGACGACGGCATCGCCGACGCCCGGCATCGAGAGCGCAACGTCCTCCACCTCGCGGGGATAGACGTTGAGCCCCGAGACGATGATCGTATCGTCAAGGCGCGCGTCGAAATGAAGAAGACCGCCGGTGTCGAAATGCCCGAGGTCGCGCGTATCGATGCGCTCGGTGCCGGTCTCGACGAGGATCGGTGCCGGGCTGTCCGGCGTTCCGGCCGTCACGGTCAGATGCGGCAGCGGGCGGCCCATGATCTCGGCCCGGCGAAGGTCCTGGTTGACCGCGATGACGCCGGCTTCCGAACAGCCATATTGCTGGAACAGCGTGTGGGTCTTGGCGCGGATCGTCTCGAACCAGGGCGCGGGCAAAAGCGTGCCGGAGGTCATGGCCGCATGCAGCATCTCGCCGGACTTCAGGAAGCGCGCTGCCACATGCAGGAATGCGGGCGCGGCGTAAAGCACCGGACGCTCGACCTCGCCGAGCATCGAAAGAACGTATTTCGGATTGTCGGGCGGGATCACCAGCGGCTCGGCGCCGCGCGCGAGACCGGCGAGCAAGCCGCAGATCAGGCCGTAGGAATGGCTGACCGGACAGGCGACCACCGGCGTCAGGTCACGGGCCGCTTCGAAAACCTGCGTATAGGACGCAATCTCCGTCTCGATACTGGCGAAGGATCGGGAGATGATCTTCGCCTCGCCCGTGGTGCCGGAACTCGTCTGGATCAGCCGATGATCGAAGTCGGCACGGGGATGGTCCGGCTCCAGCGCGATCGCGGCAGCGGTTCCGAAGGTGAGGCTCCTGCATCCCGCCTTGAGCGCCTGGCGCCGCGCGGCGGGCTCGGGCGTCGAGGGATGCAGCGGCATGACGCTTCCGCCTTCGCTGCGAATGCGCAGAAAGGCGGCGATCATCTCGGCCGGATCGGAAAGGCACAGGGCATGGGCGGCCGCAAGCGGCAAGCCGATGCGGCCATCCGTGACCATGCTCGACGCGATGTTTGCAAGAGCCTCGTCATCGAGACGTCGATCGGCGAAACGGATCATGCCGCGGCCCCTTTCGCGAGATTGCCCGACAGCGTGCGGGCGAGGGGGTTTTCAACACGCAATGGCCAGGTCGGATCTCGACCGAGTTTCGAGGCAAGCAGGCGATCGGTGACGATCTCCCCGGCATCGAGCCCGAGCCGCAGGAACCGGTCGTCGAGACCGAAGGCGCGGACATGATCCTTGATCATCACGGCCATTGTCTCGAAGAAGACGGCCTCGGGAAGCCCGTAACGGCGCTCCAGAAGGAACGAGATCTCGCTGATCGAGAAGATCAGCACCGCATCCATGAAAAGCCAGCGCAGGTCCTCCAGCGTCTCCATCCAGTAGAAGCGGTTGGGTGTGGGATCGGCGAAGACCCGGTCGATCGCTTCGAAATCCGGGAGCGGCGGCACGTTCCACAGGAAGTCCGGCACCCATTCGAGATTGTCCGAGAAGTCGCGAAGCGCGATCCGCACAGGCCAGCCGTCCCGGTGGACGAGAACGACATTCTGGCCATGCGCCTCGGCCGCGACACCATGGGCGACGAGAAGATGCAGGAAGGGCAGGACCACCACCTCGATCAGCCGGTCGGCAAAGGCCCTGACGCCATAACGCTCGATCCATGGCTGGATGAAGGGATCGCCATCCTTTTCGATCGTCATCAGGGCGTTGAGCGGAACGGCGCTCTCGCCGGCCTCCACCGCCTTTGCCGGGTTCTCTCGCCGGATCAGACCGATCTGTTCGGCGCTCGAAAGATGGCGTTCGAAGACAGCGGCGCTGGTCTCCTTGAGCGCGACGAGGCGGCGGTTTTCCGATAGCCAGGGATCGCCCCCCACCAGTCTTTCGAACCAATCCGACAAAGCGGGCGCGGCCAGCGCCCAGTGCGGCTCCAGCGTTCGCGGCACCGAGGTGTTGACGACGTCGAGGGGCAATTTCAGGTGGGGCGATTGCGGGCGCTCGAGGTTGAAGAGCGTTCGCAGCGATTGGCCTGCGCCATAAAACGCGCCGATCTGACCCAGATGATGCAGATCGCCGAGCGCTGCGGCAGGCGCGAGAAGATCGCGAGCGTGCCGGTGCCACTGCCAGGGATGGATCGGCAACAGCCGCCAGTCCGCGGTGTCGCGTCCCGCCTGAGCCTGCGCCGCCGCCGCGACCTCCTGTCCCGCGAAATCGGCCCATCGATCCGGGCTGTTTGCGATCGTGCCGGCCTCCGACAGCCGCTCTTTTCGGACAAGACACCAGTGGAGTTTGAATGCGGCGCAGGTCTCAGGCCCGAAGGCCCGATCGTCCTCTGCGCTGAAGCCGAGCCGGCCTCGAAAAGCCGGATGGTAGGGATGGCCCTCGTAGATCGCCGCATCCAGAGGATCGCAGGCGAGGGCCCGACGATCCTTCGGCGCGCGATCGGTCGCGGCCGCAAGGCCGGACACGGTGCGCGAGAATTCGCGGGTGAGATCGTCCAGGCGAGCGGGGTTGGGGCGAAGCCCGGCGAGAACGGCGAGAAGCGTGTTTCTGTCCGGCTTTCCGCCGCCGATCCTGACGCTTTCCGGCAGGATGCGGTAACGTCCGAAAGCCCCTTTGAGAACGCGAAAATCGACATTGAGATAGCCGATCCGGGTGCGCATCGGCACCGCTCGTTCGATCGCCGAGGTCGCCAAAATATCTGCGGACAAGAGGCCCTCGAAGAGCGCGGCCGAGAGAAGCTGCGCGAGAACCCGGCGCAGCGGGCCGTCCGGTCCCGGTCCGTCGAGGACGAGGGTCACGACACGCGCCTCGGGCGGGCAGCACGGAGACCCGCGATCGGATTGGCGATCGCCCCGTAGATGCCGGAAACATTTCCCGCCGCAAGTTCGTCGATCGCGGCGAGGCGCAGGCCGAGATTGGCCTTGGAGACGAGTTCGGGAGATTCGAGCACGAAGTCGCAGAACCGGCGACCGCTGGAGACGGTCTCCCCATGCAAGCGTTCGAGCCTGTCCCGGAGGTCGGAAAGACCTGCTTCCTCCCGCAACAATCCCTCTTCGCCGAGTCGGGCGATCACCGCGAATATCTGGTTCACGACGAGATAATAGGACATGCGGCCGACGATCTCCGCTTCGCCGAAGAACAGACCGTCGATGCCGAGGGCCTCGGGAAATTGCGCCGCGATCTCGTCCCGGCGTTCGCAAGTCAGGTAGAAGCCCTGATTGTCCCGGTAAACGAGGCCGCAAGGCCAGCCCCGCTCGCTCTTTAAAAGGGCGTTCTGCTGATGGGCTTCGAGCGCGATGCCGGTCTGATCGAAGAAGGAGACGAGCGGATCGAGGCTGGAGGCGAGATATGCCGCGAACCATTGGCGCGCGGTTCGCTCCAGAGACCGTGGATCGCGCGATCCAGCGAGCTTTGCGATCATTCGTGCCAGACGGCTTCGCCCGTGCCCATCCGGCGAGGTCAGCAAAGCCGCGATCATGGTCGGATATGTGCCGTCCGGGTTTGCTTCGAGCACGTCCCGGTAGATCGTCTCGAATCCGCTTTCTGCGCCGTTCGCGAAAGCCAGGGTGGTCCAGGCCGGATCGGGAAGGATGGTCAGGCGATCGCGCCGCCCCGCTTGCCCGGCGCGGCGAAGCCAGGCCGCCATCGCCGCGCCTGCCCTCATCTCCTCAAGTCCGTTCTTCCGGATCGAATTGGTGATCCGAACGGGAAGCGAGAACTTCAGCATGTGGCGCGCGTCGGGCGAATAGACGGTCCGCATCGAGGATGTGGCGAAGAAAGGCGGACCGGCCTCGCCGAGACAGCGCAGACGATCCTCGGCCAGTGCTGGGCTCAACTCCGGCTTCAGAAGGAGGTGCTGGGCCTGTAGCGGATGCATGAGGAGCAGCGCTTCATGGCCCGACAGACCTGATGCGATCTTGCGGCCGGCAATCTCAAGGGCCAGTTCGCTCGGTTTTGGGCCGTAGGCCGCGGCCTCCCGGACGAGGTCTCGATCCGCGGCGAATGCGACTAGCCTGAAGCTTCGTCCGGCCTCCGGACCATAGATGGCGCGCTGCCAGTCCGCGATCCCGTCCATGCTCTTCGGTGCCGGGTGCAACCAGTGACCGCCCGAAACGGATTGCTCCGCCTCCACGAAGGCTGGCAAGGCTTGGCGACCGTTGATCCGCGTCCGCTTGCCTTCGAGGTTTTTGGCGATCGCGCGTGTGCTCTCGACCACCTGCATGACGAGTTCGGCCGCCCGGCGGGCCGCCGTCACCGCATCGCCGCGCCCGTGGGAAGCCTCCGCAATCAGGCCCTGTATGGCCGCCATCCGGTCGATCGGGCGATAACGGCCTTCGATATTCGCGATTTCGACCGAGCCGAAGTCGTTGGTCCCGCAGAGGGACCGATATCGAAGCTCCGCCCGGAGGGTTCGGCCGAGATTCGGCAGGTCGAAGAGAAGGAAGGGGCTTTCCGAAAATCCGTCGAAGACAAGACGGCCGGCATCGATCTCGCGCATGTAGCCATTCGCGAACGCCCGGAACGCGATCCGCTCCGCCCGATTCCAGTCGTCGTCCGGCGCATCGCCGAGGCAGTCGCCGGCCTGATGCACCGCCGTGCTGGAGACCGCGAGCGCGGCCGCCCCTTGCCCTTCGGGATGGAGCGCATGATCCGGCTTCGGTGTCGACACGAGCGTTTCGCACAGCGATGGCATTTCGAGCTCTCCCGGAGATCGTTTCATACCCGCCGCAGTGACAGCCGGCTCGCGCTGGGTAGACGGACTTCGAGCGTGATGCAATAAATATGATAAAAACAATCATGTTATTTGCGCCGCGCATGCGGATCGGTCATTGGCGCGCCGTCGGGCGGGCATTTTCCCGGACCGATTTCCGTCGAGCGCATAAGGAGATCAAGCCATGCAGCCTTTAGGAATGGCGACCGTGACATTCGGCGAGACCCTCACCGAGACGTTCGAAGCGATCGCAAAAGCCGGCTTTTCTCTCGTTGAGCTCTTCGAGGACGATCTCGCCGCCTTCGCTCCGGGACCACGGGAGGCCGCAAGGCTCGCCCGCGACCTCGGGCTGGAGATCGCGATGTATCAGCCGTTTCGCGAATTCGAGGCGATGCCGGAACCGTTCAGATCGGCTGCCTTCGAAAGAGCCGAGCGCGCGTTCGAGATCATGAACGAACTTGGAGCGAAACGCCTTCTCGTTTGCTCGAATGTCTCCGAGCTTACCGATCCGAATCCGGATCGCGCCGCCGCCGATCTTCACGACCTCGGCGAACGGGCGGTGCGACATGGACTTTCCATCGGATACGAGGCGCTGGCCTGGGGTCGCCACACGAGCGACCACAACCAGGCTTGGGACATTGTGCGGCGGGCCGGCCACCCCGGCGTCGGGTTGGTTCTCGACAGTTTTCATTCGCTCGCACGACGCATCCCCAGCGAGACCCTTCGGCTCATCCCCGGCGACAAGATCGTTTTCGTTCAGATTGCCGACGCCCCATGGCTCGACGTCGATTATCTTCAGTGGAGCCGGCACAGCCGCTCCCTGCCGGGGCAAGGGGATTTCGACCTCGAAGCGTTCGTCGCGGCGGTCCTCGCGACAGGATACCAGGGGCCCTTCTCGCTCGAGATCTTCAGTGATTCGCTGAAGACGAAGCGGGCCGCAGGCGTTGCCGTCGAGGGCTACCGTCGGCTGGAAGGGCTTTTGGCATCGGGAGATGCGAACAAGGTAAACGCGCGTCTGCGGGTTGCCTGAGAAAGGCAATACCCGCCGCCCCGGGGGCTCTGCGGCCCGTCGGGGCCGGCCTGAAAACTGGAAGGCTTCCAGTTTCCTTGTATCGCCGCAACAGGACATGGCCTCCGATACATCTCGGGCTTGCTTGAATCTGACTTTTTGAGTCATGTTTTTGAGACGGGTCGCGCATCGATCAGATCGACAGCGCGCGAACCTCAAGTTTCGAGTCGAGAGGATTTCCATGACCGAGAAAAAGGCGACGGCACGCTTGCATCGCACCTTCCTTCTGACCGCCGCCCCGCTGCTGGGCCTCTTCACCTCGCAGGCGCTCGCCCAGTCCGCGACCGGGGATCCAGGCGCAATCCTTCTCGATACTGTGGTCGTCGAGGCCGGCGGCGAGGGCATCGACGAGGGCGGTGAGATCGCGGATGTCTCTGAAGGCAACACCATCGCAGTGATCGACTATTCCGAAATTCAGGAGATCAGCCCGACTTCGGTGCAGCAACTCTTCCGCCGCGAATCCGGCATCACGGTTGGCGGAACGAACACGTTCAACCAGAAGGTTTATGTCCATGGCGTCGAGGAGACCAACCTCGCCGTGACGATCGACGGCGCGCGCCAGAACAACAAGATCTTCCACCACAATGCGACCACCGTCATCGATCCGCGCCTCCTGAAGGCGGCACGCGTGGACGCAGGCGTTGCAGCCGCGGACGCTGGCCCCGGCGCGATCGCGGGCTCCATCGCCTATGAGACGGTCGATGTCGACGACCTCCTCGAGGAGGGTCGCAGTTTTGGCGGCTATGTCGAAGGACGTTACGAGACGAACAGCGAAACCGTGAATACCTATGGAAGCCTCTACGGGCGAGCGAACGGGTTCGAGGCGCTGGGCTTCCTCAACTGGGCCGAAGGCGACGACTATGAGGACGGCAATGGCGACACTGTGGAATATAGCGGCGTTGACCTCCTCAGCGGCCTCGGCAAGGTGGCCTATGAAAGTCTTTCCGGGGACCGTTTCGAAGCGAGCTATGAGCGTGTGAAGGATGATGGCGTCCGGCCATACCGGGCGAATATCGGCAATGTGCTCGGCGGACGGCCCGTGCCGGAGTCGCGGACCTACGACATCGACAGGCAAAACGTGGTCCTGTCCTACGAGAACGTGTTCGCAACCGGCTATTGGGATCCGGAGATCACGCTCGCCTATTCCAAGACCGATCTGTCGACGACGGAGACAAGCCTGCGCAGCCGCCAGGAGATCGTCTACGACGCTTCGACGGACAGCTTCAGCGGAACGGTCGCGAACGAATTCCATCTGGAGAATGGAACGGTAAAAGTTGGTGTCGACGCCTATCGGGACACGGCCGACTTCGTGAGCGAGGTCGATCGGTACAGAACGGAAGAATCGGCCGACAATTTCGGCGGCTTCGCCCAGGCGAGACTCCGCCCCATCGAGCCGCTGCTCGTCTCGTTCGGCGGCCGCGTCGATCACCAGATCTTCACCGGCGTCAACGGCAACGACCAGGAGAATACCGGGGCGAGCGGCAATATCTCGCTCGAATACGACCTCACCGATTTCTTCACCCTGAAGGGCGGCTATTCGAACAATTTCGGAGGCATCGCGCTCGCCGAGAACTTCATCCAGAACCCGAACTGGATCTATGCCGATATCGATCCGGTGCGCGGTGAGAACGCGTTCGCGGGCTTCGGCGTCGAACATCTCGGCTTCACGCTCGACGCGCAGGTCTTCCGAACGAAAATAGAGAACGGGCGCGTGCCGAGCTTCCGCAATCCGAACGCGACGGCGGACTTCCTCAGCACCGGCTACGACGTCGCGCTCGGCTATGACTGGCTGACCGGCCACGTACGCGGCACGTTCACGAGCACCGATACGGAGATCGACGGGGCTCCGGTCGATTCCTTCCTCGGCACCTATTTCACGGCACCGGTTGGCGAATTGTTCACCGTCTCCGCCGTTCAGCGTTTCGACAGCTACGGCGTCACCCTCGGTGCGGATGCCCAGATCGCGCTTGACGAGGATACGCCCTCGCTCGATCCGACGGATCCCGATCTGGCGAACCGCTCGCTCGGCGGCTACACGGTCGTCAACGCCTATCTCGAATACAGCCCTCCGCAGTTCGAGAATGTGAGCTTCCGCGCCGAAGTCGACAACGTCTTCGACGAGGCCTACGCGGAACGCGGCACATACGGGCAGGAGTTCTCGACGGTCGAGCCGCTGCTCAGCCCCGGCCGATCCTTCGGCTTCTCGACCCGCGTCACCTTCTGACGCGCCAGCGTCTTCTTCAGATACGCTGACCGGCGTGGAAGCGCTTCGCCTTGGCGGCGTCGACTATCTGATCGGCGAGGAAGGCACGCGTGAGAACGACATCCTCTTCGGCACGGCTGGTGACGAAACGCTGGATGGTGGTTCGGCTGACGACATCATCGTCGGAGGCGCGGCATGGACACGGTCGTTCTTGCCGGCAACAGCACGGACTACACGGGTTCGCGCAGCTTCCGGTCCTTCGAACTCTCGAGCCAGGATCAGAGCGTCGAGCTGCGGGGTGTGAAGAGGGTGGTCTTCGACGATCGCGAGGTCGACCTGACCGATGGCGGCGAAGCCTTCGATGCGCTCTTCGTGTCGATGGACGATGCCGACGCAGCCGATTGCAGCGGTGTCTTCTCCCATACCTTCCCGGGTTCCTCCTCCTTCGGATCCCAGTTCGAAGCGTCCGCCAACGATCTCTTTGAGTTCGCGAGCGCCGACTTCGATATGGCCATGAACCACCAGATGGTTCAGCAGGATCCCTACGACTTCAACCCGGCCTGATCGCCGTCAAAAGCTCCAGCGACTATCGACCGCCGCATTCTTCCGGATGCGGCGGTCGTCGTGCTTTTGAAATCATGTGTCTTCCAGCGTCCCGTCTTGTTCGAATGCAAACCGCGCGATGGGGCCAGCCGCCTGTTCCGTTTCGACGGACAGCGACCGGGCAGCCGCCTTCCTCGCCACTCCGGCCATCGAGACCTATGCGGATTTCGTCTTTTACAGAGAAGCGCCGGTGGGTCTGACGCCGAACGTCTTTTACCACCTGTTCGGCAGGTACCATCGGCGGCCAATTTTGGATTGAAGCATTTGGGTCATCTTCGTTTCTTTGTCACGATGAAGAAGCCCAGATCCTGCTCACATCACAACCTCAAATCTGTGCGATAGGCGCTGGCGGGGGACAGAGGCCGGCAGTGCTCCGCTGATCCCGATCTTCAAAAATCCGCGGCTACGTCTGATGGGGTCTGGAACTATTGCCTCAATCTATGGCATGCCGCATGGGAGAATGCTCAAATCGCACAGACGACGAGCGTGGCCCTGATCGCTTAAGTTGCCGATGCGACCCTGAAAATGGTCTTCAAAGGCGCTGTATCTGCATTTGAAGGAAGGAATTCTACAAGAATGCGAGCGATCTCTTTTGTGGCCGGCGACGCATGAGGCGCTGCATTTCTGGCCGAAATGACGTTTCAGGACATTGCTTATGACCGAAACACTGTCCATCTCGGCAATCGTTGTCACGTATTTTACCGGGAAAATCCTGGAAGACTGCCTCGCATCGCTGAATGCCTGTCCAGAAATCTGCGAGGTTATCCTTGTCGACAACGGCTCGGGACCGCTTGAGCGGGATATTATCGAGCGCCAGAAAAGCCTGAACGATCGCCTGACCTGGATCTCTCACCAAGGCAATATCGGCTTTGCCATCGCCTGCAACCTCGGCGCGCGATCGGCCACGGGCAGTCATCTTCTTTTCGTCAATCCCGATTGCGTGGTGCCTGGGGGTGCTGCCGCGGCGGTGGCCGAGATCGTCGGTGCCGAGGGGGGCGACTGGTGCGCAACCCCGAGGCTGGTCGACGAACGGGGGCTCGAGCAGGTGGGCGCGCGGCGCAACGAACCAACTCCGTCGCGCTGTATCGTCGAGGCCCTTGCGACCGTTCTGTCCGATCGCGTGGTTCCCGCCCATCTTCGGATCAACCTCAACGCCGAGCCCCTGCCCACAGAGCCGATCAAGGTCGACGCGATTTCAGGGTCCTTCATGCTGATGCCGCGCGAAACCTTCGCGGACGTCGGCGGCTTCGACGAGCGCTACTTTTTGCATTTCGAGGATCTCGATCTCTGCCTGAGGCTGAGGCAGATGGGAGCGCGTCTCGTCTTCGTCCCATCCGTCGACGTCGTTCACGTGAGGGGAACGAGCCGCGTCACGCCGCTGGTCGTGGAGCGGCTCAAGGGTCGAGGGCTATGGATTTATTTCAAAACATTCTATGCGAAAACCTGGCCGTGGCCGACTTTGCGTCTCGTGTGGCTTGCTATCTACGGATCGCTCCTGACACGAGGCTTCATAAGGACGCTGATCGCACGCATGTTTGGCAAGACGGATAAAGGATGCAGTCATGGAATGGCTTGATGGGCGTGGACCGGAACGACATTGCCCGGCCTGCCATGCGACCGGGGAGACCCACAGGGTCTTGAAGATCCGCTCGGCGCTTCCGCCTCAGGAGGAGTTGACGCTGGAGCGTTGCGCAGCCTGCGGCAGCGCCTTCTTTCCCGGTTTCGAGGAGCCGGCCTATGAAACGGTCTGGGGCGGAGACGCCGCTCTCTCCTTCTATCAGGAACAGGGGGCCGGCATCGATGTGATGCTCGCTTCGCTCTATGCCGTGCCACACGAGAACATCGAGCGCTTCCTCGAAATCGGGTGTGGCTTCGGCTTTTCCGTCGATTTCGCGGCCCGCGTTCTCGGCTGGAAGGCCCATGGCATCGATCCCGGCCCTGCCGCCCGGCTCGGGCGCGACCTTCTGGGCGCTTCCATCGACGGGGCCTATCTATCGCTGGAAAACGCGGAGGAACGCGAGTCTGTCGACCTCATGCTCTGTTCCGAAGTGATCGAGCACATTGCCGATCCCGACCCGTTTCTCGCGGTTCTCGCCGCCCATCTGACCGAAACCGGCACCGTTCTTCTGACGACCCCGAATGGCGACGCGGTCCGGCCGGACACGAGCCCCGCGACCCTCGCCCCGCTTCTCAGTGCCGGCTATCACGTGATCCTGTTCTCGCCGAAAGGGCTCGAGGCAGCTTTGAGAAGAGCTGGGTTCGAAGGCGTCGTGGTAGCCGATTGGGGACATTCCCTGCGCGCGGCCGCCTCACGCAAGCACTGCGACGCAGATTTTACCCGGCCTCTCGACCGGACTGCCTATCGCGACTATCTCGAGCGCGTCGCCTCCTCGGCCGAGAAGGCAAGCGCCCTGTCGCTCGGCATGTATGGGCGGCTCCTCAAGGAGTTCGTCAATGCTGGCGACTTCGATGCGTGCGAAAGCGTTCTCGAACCGCTTCGCGCCGCTCTGTCCTCACGCTGGGGGCTCGATCTCGACGCGCCGGGCACGATGCCGCTAGACGGCCCGCTGCCAGGTTCGCTGGACGATCTCTACCGGGTTCATCCCTTCAATCTGGCGACCCTTCTCTACATGACCGGCATGCTGGCGCTCGCACGCGAGCGAAACGATGCGGCGGCCGCGTGCTTCGCCGCCGCGGCGAAGGCCTCCGATCGCGTGCGCTCTGTTCTCAGAAACATCGGCTCCGACGACGGCGAGACCGAGGAGCTGGGCTGGCGGGCCCGTGCCCGCACCGTCGCTCTGGGCGCTCGCAAGAATCCCGATCGGGCGGTCAGTGCCATCGATCGCCTGGCGGAGGAAACGAACCAGCTCGGGGAACGTATGCCCGCGCGGATTCTTGCCGATCTGCGCCGCGACGTTTTCGTCACGCTGGTCGGCGACAGCCACCACATGGCTGCCGACCGCCTTGCTGCTGGCATCGAGAAGACCGATCTGACGGAAGACGCCATCGGCGTCTCCACCGGTTTTGCCCTGGGAATCCTTGAACTCAATCATCGCAATTCTCCCAAACGGGCCATGCAGCATTTTGGCGCGGCCCGTGAACGTCTCGATCGCCTGGCAAAGGGCGCCCATGAAGCAGGCTCCTTCGTCTGGGTCGTGCGCTACAACGAGAGCTTGGCGGCGCTGAAGGGGCGCGAGCGGGCCCATGGCAAGAAGGTCATGGAGCCGCTGCTGACACCGGACGAGGCCTATGGAACGCCCGACCCCAAGGTCGCCGAGCGCGTACGCAAGCTTGCCCGCGACTACGGACTGAGCCGGTGAGGGGCGTTTCATGTTCAGAATCGTGAGCGCCATGCTTCGTCTTCCGCTGCAGTTACGCGTTCCTCTCCAGCTCTTCTGGGGCTGGGTGCGGCTCGGCTTTGCCCGGATCATGTATCTGGCCAGCTTCCTGCGGACCGGGCCCTTCGTGCGTCAGGTCCGTCCGGGGGAGCGGAGCCTGGAGGGAGCTCGTGATGTCTGCGTCGTCGTGCATTTCGACCGCCGGGGACACGTGCACGAATTCCTGATGTACTATCTCTATCAGCTTCATGCGTCGGGTTTCGAGATCGTCTTCGTCAGCAATTCCGAGACGATCGAGGCGAGTGACGTTCAGCGGCTCGAGGAAATCTCGGCCCTCATCGTGGAGCGCCGCAATGTCGGCTATGATTTCGGCGCCTGGAAGGACGGAATCGAGCTCATTCCCGATCTTCATGCCCTTGATCGTCTGCTTCTCGTCAATGACAGCGTTTACGGTCCGATCCACCATATCGGGGCGTCCATCGATCGGATGAACCCTCAGGACGCCGATGTCTGGGGCATGACCGATAGCTGGGACTTCAACTATCACCTCCAGAGCTATTTCATGCTCTTCCACGCCGCCGCGATACGATCCGAGGCTTTCTCACGCTTCTGGAAAAGTGTTCGCTACGTCCAGTCGAAGACCTGGGTGGTGCGCCGCTACGAGGTCGGTCTGTCCCGGGCCATGATCCGCGCTCGATTGCGCTGCCGGGCCGCCTTCGCCTATCGCGATTGCGCGAAAAGCCTCGTGCGCGCCGTCGTCGAAGGGGGGGCCATCGAAAAGCTCGATCCGGTTCGCCAATCTTTCGTTCGCCAGATGTACAAGACCATCGATGCGGGCGTTCCCCTCAACGCCACGCATTTCTTCTGGGATCACCTGATCGCGAAGATGGGATTCCCCTTCATCAAGCGCGAACTCCTTCAGAAGAACCCGGCTCGCATTCCGCTCCTGAGCTATTGGGAAACCGTGGTGGAAGCCAATTCCGACTACGACACCAATATGATCCTTGAACATCTTGAACTGACGCTGAAAAACCGGACAGTGTGATTGATCATATGGCCGGTCTGCGCCGGCCATATGCACCCCGCATCCTGATAGACCGTGCCGAAAGGTGGGCACCGGCTTTCGGAAAATCCGATGCGCAATCAATAAACGAGGGTGTGGGTGCCGATTCGAGTGATCGCATCTCGTGCTCCAGTCTCCGGAGAGGGATACAGGTAGTTTGTCAACAATCGTATTCGGTGCTTCGGGCCTTGTCGGTACATATGTCGTTTCGCGGCTTCGCATGGCGGGCGAAGAACCGGTTTGTCTGACGCGCAGCCCTGAGAAGGCCCGTGAAAAGACGGGCTTTCGTCATCTGGATTTCGGCGCCGATACTCCGCTCGCGCAAGAGGGTGACGACGTCATCTCCCTCATTCCCCTTTCCGTTTTCGTCACGCTTTTGCCGCGGCTCGAACGTGCCGACAGAATCGTGGCCTTGGGCTCGACCAGTCTTCATTCAAAGATCCGATCGTCCGATCCCAGAGAAGTCGAGGAAGCCAGGGCGTTTGCCGAGGCGGAGGCTGTTCTTGCAGAAGCGCGCGGGCCGGGCGGTGCCGTCGTCCTGCGTCCGACCCTCATCTATGACGGATTGCGAGACCGCAATATTACGACGATCGCCCGCATGGCCCGGCGCTTGAAGATCGTTCCGATCGCAAAGCCGGGAAATGGACTGCGCCAGCCTATACATGCCGACGATGTCGCCGGTGCCGTCCAAGCGGTTCTCGCCCGTTGGGACAAGGTCGCCGACCAGCCAGCCTACGATCTTCCCGGTACGGATACGATGCCCTATCACGAAATGGTCGAGCGTATCGTGGCGCGGGCCGAACCCCGGGCGAGGATCATTCCGATCCCCGTCAAGGCGATCGAAGCGGGGCTGCGGATAGCCCGCCTTCTTGGATCCACCTACACAGTCGGTGCCGCGAACCGCATCAACGCCGATCAAGCCTATGACGGGACCGAGATCTGGCAACGGCTGGGCTTCGAACCGCGTCCCTTCCGTCCGCATTTCCCGCCACCCGGTCACAGCGGAGACGATGTCTTGCCCAGGCGGGAGGGGCTTGAGTCGCGGTCAGGTTCGTCGCCTGCCCCCCGCATGTCTCTGAACGACGATGGCATCATGGGTGCTGCCGCTTCAAACTCAGGTTCGATCCGTTTATGACTTCACTCGTTACCTCCCTTCGCTCCGCCTTCGGTCGCGGCAGTGGGCCCCGTCTTGCGATCGCAGAACGCTTCCGGTGCGATGTCGCGCGGCTCGGCGGAATCGAACTGCCGCTCGGGACGAAGCCCGAGGGTGCGCGCCAGATCGACCTTCTGATCCGCGACAGGGCGAGCAGCGCAAGCCGGCGGGCATCCTGGTCGCTTCAGGAAACAGCCCTTGGCGAAAGCGTGCCGGTCTCCTTCACGCCGATGCCGGTCGAAAAGGGTGCGATCCTCGATCTGGCGGTGGCCTTCGATGCGGATGCCCACTCGGCCCGGTCCCTTTGGGACGCCTTCGACAGGCTGGCCGGCGCCGAGCGCGAACCGATATCCATTCCCTGCCTGCCCAAGCGGGCGGCGAGCGAGGTTCTCGTCACCGCCAAGCGGTTCTGGTGCGACAAGAACGGGCTTTTCGTCGAGGGCGAGATCGCACGGCCTGCCGCCGAGATCGCCGCCGCGCGTCTCATCTGCGGCGAGGACAGCGCCGGCCTCGACATCAAATCGCTCAGTGAGGATCGCGCGCGCTTCACCGGCTATCTTTCCTGGCGCGTTGGAACGCCGGTCTGGATTTCCTGGCAAACCGGCGACGAAACCATGTTTCTCCCCCTCACTCTGCCGCGCGGCGACCTTCAGCCGACCCCATGGAAAGGCCGCGACGAATGGGACGAGGCTATGACCGAGGCGATGGCCGCTGAGGGCGGCGAGGAGAGCCAGGCAGCGGTTTCCTTCAAGCATTTCGTGCGCACCGCCGACGATCCGGAGAAAACCGTGGTGGAGGTCGGCGGCCGTGTGGTCGGCGATGCGAGCCAGGCGATGCGCCGCTACATGCCGAAGGCCGGACGCTTCCTCAGCGTCGACATCCATGCGTCCGACCATGTCGACGTCGTGGGTGATGCCCACTATCTCGACGATCTTCTCGGGGCCGAGAGCGTCGATGCGATCTTCTCGCTCTCGGTCATGGAACACCTGGCCTATCCCTGGCTCTTCGCGGCCGCAGTCAACCGCTCGCTCAAGACCGGCGGTCTCGTCTTCCAGAGCACCCCCCACACCTGGCCCCTGCACGAGACGCCGAACGATTTCTGGCGCTTCTCCGACGAGGCGCTGAAAATCCTCTTCGGCCCCGAAACCGGCTTCGAGATCATCGATGCGGGCATGGTCAACAAGATCTGGCTCTATCCGGAAGAGCGGCGCGGCGCTTTCGTCGACATGCCGTTCAACCATGGCTACGGCAATGCCTATATCTACGCCCGCAAGACGCGTCATATCGAGGCGGACAGTGTGCGCTGGCCGGTCGACCCCTCGGCGAGCGATACGCTGGCGCGCAACTATCCGCAGGCTGACCGTGCCAGTCGCAGCGGTGCCTGAGTGTTTCCGCAATCTGGGATGACCGGACGGATGATACCACGGGGCAAATGAATTGAACCGTGGCCAAGTCTCAACCCCACGTAATCATGCGAAATCAATCTGATCGCTTCGCCAGAACGGATTTCAGCGATGCTCAGACGCCGCACGGGCTGCGGGGAACGTAACGGGTCTCGCATTGGTGTCTTGCGAACGGGGACCTGTGCGGAAAACGTCACATAACGCTTGGTAAATGATAAAAAGAAGCGTTATCTGCAAACGGAATTGCTGCGCCTGGATCGCTGATATTGACCTGCTGTCAGGAAGCGATCAGTGAATCGCCAGGAAAGACTTGGAAGCGGCACGGGCATTTGCCGTCTTTCTGGTTCTGACCCGAGTGTTCGCCTGTCTCCAACGGATCGAACAGGAGAGTCTTTTGTCCGACGACGGTACGGCTCGGCAGCACAAGCTGGAGCTTCTTGACCGGGAGGCTTTTTCCAAGCTCTCCCTTCACGAGAAAAACGCTTACCTGCACACCCTTGTCCGAGAGATTCAGTCGGTCAGCGGGATACATCGCAGTCCGTTGGGCAAGGACCAGCTGAGCCGCCTCAGGCGTTTTTACCTGCGCCGGAGCATTGCTGACCTGAAGCTTCGCGACGAAGACATGAGCCCCGACGAGGAATCCCTCAGATCCTATGCGGATGCTATTCGACTGGGCCTGGTCGAGGTCGGAGCGAAACCAGCTGCAGAACCGGAGACACAAGCCACGAGCGGTTCCCCCGTCACGGCGGCAAGCGGGCCGGTCGAGGTCGGCGCTCAGTTCTTCGTGCCTTTGGGACATGCCGCGTCCGTCAAGGACGAGCTGGACCTGATGGACATCGCTCCATTCTCCCTTTCCAAGTCCGTGAACGACAAGGTTCTGCGCTACGAGCTCGAAGACAGCGTGGTGACCATCGAGGGGGGCGGTCAAGTTGGCCTCGCCACGGCCTACGACTACGACATCTTCATTCACATGGTCTCTCATCTCGCAGCGGAAATGCAGGCCATGGAGGCTGCCAGAAGCAAAGGCTTCGCTCTTCCTTTCCCGCCTCGCATCTATCGTCCGACCCTCAGCGACATTCTGAGCTTCTGCCAGCGGTCTTCCGGTGGCAAACAATATCTGGAGCTGGAAAAATCCCTCGATCGCCTTCAGGCGACGCGCATCAAGATCACCAATTTGAAGGACGGCGGTCGTCGCGAGACGGAGTCCTTTCCCCTGATCGGTCGCTTCCGCGTCGTTTCGAGAACTCAGCAGAACCGGGTCGAACGGGTCGAGATCGAAATTCCGAGCTGGGTCTACGATGGGGTGACCGCATCGAGCGAAAAGCAGTCCGTACTGACACTCAACCCGGCTTATTTTCTGATCACGAGGCCACTGGCCAAGTTCATTTACCGGCTTGCCTGCAAGTCTGCCGGGGAGGGCACGGCGATCCACAGCCTCGAGGATGTGCATCGCAGAAGCGGGTCCTCCCTTTCATTTCAAAAATTCAGGGGTGTGATCAAGCGTCTTGTCGAGGAGTGCCAGACCGACCTTCTTCCGGACTACGACTTGCGTCTTGAACCAGAGCACGAGGCGCAAATCCTCATTCTCCAGAAACGCAACACGAAGACACCGGACATATCGGTCACCGTATCCTGTCAAAATCAAGTACATCATTCCCAGGATTTTTGACAAAATGGCTGCTCGCGCGGACCGTTGACCCTTCCCTATGGCGTCGAACAAGCATCGGGCGCTTTGACCCTCCTGCTAATATTCACCAATTGACCATGCCAAGATTTCGTACATCACATCCTGCGTCTCAGTGATTGTCACGCATGGCGACACCGATTCTATTCTGTCAAAAGTTGCCAAAAACGCGTACTTCATCTCTGGTCGCCTGTAAGGCCGTGATGATCGACTGGTAAACGACAGCAAAAGTAGACGGCGTTGCATTTTATAGATTGCGATGCAGCATTCTTGGTGCTAAGTCACACTCGACAATCAGTCAATTCAACCTGTTCGAGGGGCCTCCTATGGCAACAGTTTCTGGCGGCACGACCAATGCCGGCGCTGCAGTAAACAGCAATCCGTCCATCACCGATGCAACGAAGGCAATCCTCAACGGCCGGAGTGCTACTGGTGGCGTCTACACGACGCAGAACGCAGGCTCGGCATCGTCTCCGGTCCTGGCCGGCGGTCCCGACAACTCGGTCACCATCGTTGACCTTCCCAACTCCGTCGTTCAGGTCGGTGGCCAGGCCAACGCGTTCGTCGTCGCCGACCAGCCCGCGACCATCGCCGGTGGTGCCGGCTCGGGTACGATCGTCGGTTCGACAGGCGGCGACCTCATCGGTACGGCTGCAAGTGGCGGCGGGCAGTACTTCCTTGCAACCGGCGCTGGCAATGACACGATCATCGCGGCTTCGGGGCAGTCCACGATCGATGGTGGCGCGGGTGCCGATGTCATCGGCGTCTTCGGTGGCCAGAACAACGTCTTCGTCGGAACCGGCGACACCGGTGTCATCGCTGGTGGTCAGAACACGATCGCCGGCTCGGCCGGGTCCACGACGGGCTTCGTCAGCGGTCAGAACGTCTACTTCGGTAGCGCTGGTGCGGAAACGATCGTCGCGGCGCAGGGTCAGAGCACGATCTCTGGTGGTGCAGGCAAGGACCTCTTCCTGTTCACCAAGCTCGACTCGACGGGTGGCAAGCATGTCATCACCGATTTCGGTGCTGGCGGCACGGCGGACACCCTGGCCTTCGTGGGCCTTGGCGTTACCAGCGTCGACGCGCTTCTGCAGAACGCATCGGTCAGCGGTGGATCTGTCACGCTGAACTTCAACGGTGGTATCTCGGTCACGATCCAGAACACCTCTGTCGACGCCCTTCGCGGGAACATCCTGCTCGGCTAATCTTGCCAGCAGTGGCAGCAATGTGGGCTCGCACTTCGGTGCGAGCCTTTTTATTGGGACGTTATGGCATTCGTCTTTTCCGATAAAGCTGCGGCACTGTCCGGCCTCATCAGCACGAACGACCCGTCCGCGGAGCGACTGGCACGCGATCTGCTTGCCGTTCACGAGCACCATCTCACGGCGGTCGCCGGTCTCGTTCGCATCGATCTGGCTCGTCAGGATTACGGCGCGGGCTGGATCCATGGCATGCGCCTCATGCGCTTGCGGCCGGAACGCCTGGATTACCTTACATTGAACGCGGCAATCGCCTGGGCTGCCGGACGCCCCGGAGACGTGCTTGCAATCCTGCGCAAGGCGCGAACAACGTGCGGCCCGGACGCGACCCTCCTGACGGTTGGCCTGCGTGCCGCCGAGGCTCTCGAAGACGCCGAAGCCCTTCACGACCTTGGGAATTCCCTGGCTCTGCTGGGAGCGCTCTCGGGTGAGGCAATCGCGCAGCTTGATCATGTCCTGCGCTGTTCACCGGACTTCAGAGGTTGGATCTCGGTCACGGGGGAGGGCGGCCTTGTGGGCGCGCTGCACCCCGACAACCTGCCTGAGGCCGAAATCGCCTGGCGCAAGGCCGGTGAACCGGAGCGAAGGCGGCCTCTTCGGGATGTCGCGCAATTCGAAGACGCTGGCGATATCCTGAGGCTGCGTCTATCCCACCGCGCCCTGCCGGACGAGGGGCGACTGCGATTGCTCAGCGCCGATCACGAATGGCTCGGCTCGCCGATTGCGCTTCCCGCCCGGCCCGTCGTGCGCGGTATGGTTGGCGAAGACAAGAACGGCATCGGCGGCTGGGCCTGGGCACCGGGTGATCCAGACCGGTCTCTGAACGTCGTGGCTGAGGATACAAAGGGGCGGACGCTCACGCTGGCAGCTGAGGAGCGGAGCGATGTTGCCCAGTCGCTCGGAAGTTCGTCTTGGTCCTGTGGTTTCACGTTCGAGCTGGAGCGGCACGAACTTGAGCCGGGACGGATCGCCTTCAAAGCACTGGGCGTGTCCCTCTCGGGCTCACCCCAGATGATAGAAGGTCGATCGAGGCAAGCTCTTGCGCTCGCTCCCTTTCGACGCTCCGGCATCCGATCCGGCATGCGCGACGACGGCGTCCTTTGGGAGGCTATCGCCAAAGCGCCGATCGAGGCTGGTCGTGGCGGGCTGCGGGAGCGTGACCCGTCCGGTCCGGTTCTTGACGCGCCGAGGGCTGTTCTCGTGCCCGTCTATGACGGTCGCGAGGAGACGCTTGCCTGCCTCACTTCGGTGATCGATACGGTTTCATCGGATGTTCGCATCCTCGTCATCGACGACGCCTCGCCCGATCCGGATCTGTCGGATGATCTCGCCCAACTCGAACGGCAAGGCCGGATTGAACTCCTGCGCAACACCGTTAATCTCGGCTATCCTCGCTCGGTCAATCGCGGGCTGGAGATGCTTGCGGGTTTCGACATCGTTCTTCTCAATGCCGACTCGATCGTCGCCGGCGACTGGCTAACCCGTCTGACGGCGGCCTGCCACCGCGCCCCCGATATCGGCACCGTTACCGCACTAGCCCCCTCGGGAAGCATCGCCGGTTATGCAGCCGGAACCCGCGACCAGAATGCCGAAACGATCGCGGCGATCGACAGGGTGGTCGCGAAGGCCAATCCCGGCGACGTCGTCGACGTTCCGACCGGTGTCGGCCACTGCCTCTATGTGCGGGCCGATTGCCTGTCCGCCGTCGGGCGTCTCGACGATCTCTCCTTCGGCCGCGGTTATGGCGAGGAGAACGATTTCTGCCTGCGCGCCTCGGCCCTCGGCTTCCGGAACGTCGTCGCGGCCGACGTCTTCGTCGGCCATCTGGGAGAGCGGTCCTTCGGGCCCCAGCGAAAGATCCTGTCCCATCGCAATGGCCTGCTCATCGAGCGGCTGTATCCGGGCTACGATGCGCTGGTGGCGCGCCATATCGGAAACGATCCCCTGGCTCCCGCCCGCCGCCGCATCGACCTTGCCCGGCTGCAAGCCGGGCCGCCGGCGGTTCTTCTGGTCACCATGGGACTCAGCGGAGGGGTTGCGACCCATGTCGGCGAGCGGGCTGAAGTGCTTTCCTCGCAGGGTCACCGGGTTCTGACGCTTCGGTCCCTGCCGCCTGCTCCGGAAGACGATCAAACCCAACCGGGGCGGTGCAAGCTGACACTCGAGGATCAACCCGATCTCGAGGACCTGGTCTTTGCGGAAGACGAATTCGACGCCTTGCTTCGCCTCCTGCGCAGCCTCGATATCCAGCGGCTCGAAATTCACCACATGCTCCATCACCATCCCCGGATCTTCGATCTGCCCGCCCTGCTCGACGTGCCCTACGAGATCGTCGTCCACGATTATTCATGGATCTGTCCGAGAATGGCCCTGGTCGACGGATCGGGGCGATATTGCGGAGCGCCGGACGCTGCCGTCTGCGTCAAGTGCGTGACATCGTTCGGCTCGATTTCCCATGAACCGATTTCGGTCGCCGAGCTTCGCGAGCGCAGTCGAGCCTTCTTTGCGGGTGCGGGACGAGTGGTCGTGCCTTGCCGTGACGTCGCCGCCCGGCTCGAACCGTTTCTGGGGAAGAAAACGATGACGGTGACCCCCTGGGACGAGGTCCGGCCGCTCTCCCGCATCGCCCACGTGGAGGGAAGCCGGGAGGCCGAGCCGCTTGTCGTCGCCGTGCCGGGCGCCATCGGTTTTCACAAGGGTTTCGAGATTCTGAAGGCCTGCGCCGAGGATGCGAAGGCCCGCAGGTTGCCGCTCGATTTCGTTCTGCTCGGCAACAGCGAGGACGACCATGCCCTGTTCGCGACGCGCAAGGTGTTCGTCACCGGAACTTATGAAGCGGATGAGTTGCCGACGCTGCTCGCCGCCTCACATGCAGAACTGGTGCTTCTCCCCTCGGTCTGTCCCGAGACATGGTCCTATACGCTGAGCGATGTCTGGCGGAGCGGGCTTGAGGTGCTTGCCTTCGATCTCGGCTCGATCGCCGAACGGATAAAAGACCATGGAGGCGGCCGACTTCTGCCGCTCGAAACGACGCCCGCCATGGTAAACGATGCTCTGCTTGCCTGGAAGCGTCCCGCCTTCACAGGCTTCGCCGTCAAGGCTAAGAACACCACCGAACAAACTTTCGAACGCCGTCATTGATGTGATGGAATCGGACAAAGGATCTTTTCATGGACGCCAGTCATCCCGCGAAATCTTCTGAGAAGGTCGGCTCCTCGACGCAGATCTTCGCCTTCTCTCCGGGGCTGTATTCGGTCACCATCACCGAAAACCGTTTCCTGAACGCGAAGGATAAGATGTCACTTCCGGCGCTGCATATCGTTCCGGTTGCCGGTGACGGCCATGTCGACCTTCTGGGCTCCAAGACCTCGCCCTTGCTGTCCCGCGTCGGCGAGGCGGCTGTCGTTCGCATCACAGGTGGCGAGGCGTCGCTTGCCTTCATCTCCCTGAAGCCGGCCGATCACCCGGACGCATCCATCGGCATCAATCTCCAGCGGATCGACGCGGATGCCCCGAAAGCGTCGGCGCAGCCCGCCCTTGCCTTTTCCGGCGCGCAGGCAACACCCGGCCTTTCCAGCCGTCCTGAGGTCGCAACGTCCCGGAACGAAACGGCTCGGCACGGCACGCCTGCGCAGTCCCCCGGCAGCCTGATGGGCCAGAACGTCCTTCGCTGCGAGGTTCTCGTCCATGTACAGCGCTATGGCGACATGCGTGTCTCCGACCTCGGCTGGGCCGGTCTTCAGGGCCAGGGAAACTGGATCGAGGCCGTATCCATCACCCCGCTCGAAAGCATTTCCCGCGCCAGCCTGGAATATAAGGCCGTCACGGCCAATGGCGTCGAGACGCCCTGGATCCGCAGCGGCGAGATCTGCGGCAGTCGGGGCATGGGCCAGGCGCTCACCGGGATCGCCATCCGTCTGACGGGGGAGGCGGCGCAGCGCTACGATGTCAGCTATGAGGGAACCTTCGTCAGCGGTGGGCGTAGCGCCAAGGGTCAGAACGGTTCGCCCTTGCGGTCCGACCGCATCGGCGACGCGCTGGAAGCCTTGCGGGTCTTTATCGTCGAGCGCCGCACCGAAGACAATCACGAACGGATCTTCTGATCGCACCTGCGATCGCGGTGAGAGCTCGCGGTAGGGTCAGGACGGCGGCCTTGGAATCGCCATACCCGGCTCGGCCACGCGCAAGCCTCGTCGCAGGATTTTGCGCCATCAACCTTTTCAAGGAAACGATCCTCCATGACCCTGGAAGAGCATCCCCTGCCCAAAGTGCTCAATGTGGGAAGCGGACCGCCGGGGGCGGACGATCGCTTCACGGCCCAGTTCGTCAGCGGCGGCAATTGGCAGGTCGTGCGCGCCGACGTCGATCCGAACGTTGCCCCGGACGTGGTGGCGACGGCGACCGATCTGTCCGCCCTGCAGAGCGACAGCTTCGACGCCGTCTGGTGCTCCCATATTCTGGAACATCTCTTTGCCCATGAAACGGAGACGGCCGCCCGTGAAATCTTCCGGGTCCTGAAACGCGGGGGCACGCTCTTCGCCTTCGTGCCGGATGTGGAGGCCGCCGCCCGCGCGGTGGCTGCGGGCGGGCTTACCGAACCACTCTATACCTCTCCGGCAGGTCCCATCACGCCGCACGATATTCTTTACGGCCATGGCGCATCGATCGCGGCCGGGCGCACGGCCATGGCCCATCGCAGCGGTTTCACGCCCAACCGCCTCGGGGAGGACCTGCACAAGGCGGGCTTCGATCCGGTCGTCGTCCAGCGGACGACCCATTTCGAAATCCAGGCCAAGGCGACCAAGCCTCTCGGCGACTGGTCCGACGACCTGCGCACCTATGGCGAGACGCCCGGCATATGAATGTCCTGTTCGTGCATCAGAATGCGCCGGCCCAGTTCGCCCATGTGGCGCTGCGCCTCGTTTCGCAGGAACACCGCGTCGTCTTTCTGACCCAGTCTCTCATGAAGCCTCTTCCGGGGGTCGATGTGCGCGTCTATCAGCGCCATCGCTCGCCCTCGCCCGAAACCCATCACTACCTGTCGGATCTCGAATTCGGCGTCCTCAACGGACAGGCCGTCTACGAGGCCTGCCGGAGCCTGCGCGCCGAAGGCTTTCATCCCGATGTGGTCGTCGGCCACTGCGGATGGGGCGAGACGCTTTTCCTGAAGGATATCTGGCCGCAGACGCCGGTGCTCGCCTATTTCGAGTTCTTCTACCGCTATGACGGTGCCGATGTCGGTTTCGACCGGGATGCGATCGTCAACGAGGACGATCCGCCGCGAATCAGGGCCAAGAACGCCATCCCGCTTCTCGCCTTCCAGACTGCCGACTGGGGCGTGACGCCGACGGCCTGGCAGAAATCGGGCTTTCCCGCCTATATGCAGGAGCGCATCACCGTCCTCCACGAAGGCGTCGACACCGTTCGCGCAGCGCCCGATCCAGAGGCGCTGTTGATTGCCAAGGGCGAGCGGTTCAACGCGGGCGAGGAGATCATCACCTATGTGGCGCGCAATCTGGAGCCCTATCGCGGCTTCCATATCTTCATGCGGGCCCTGCCCGAGGTCTTGCGCCGCCGCCCCAATGCCCGCGTCCTGATCGTCGGGGCCGAAGGGGTCAGCTACGGCTCGCACCACAAGAGCGGACGCTCCTGGAAGGACGTCCTTCTCGACGAGGTCGGTGCCGGGCTCGATCTGTCCCGGGTCCATTTTCTCGGCCATCTTCCCTACGAACAGTATGTCGGCATCCTGAAGGTCTCGGCCGTCCACGTCTATCTCACCTTTCCCTTCGTTCTCTCCTGGTCCTGCCTCGAGGCGTTGAGCAGCGGATGCCTCCTTCTCGCCTCGAAGACGCAGCCGGTCGAGGAGGTGATCACGGACGGGGAAAACGGCCTTCTGTTTGATTTTCACGATATCGAGGGGCTGACGGAGCGTCTCGTCGACGTCCTTGCGAACCCCGAGGCCTACGCCCCGCTTCGCAGAAAGGCCCGCGAGCGTTGCATCGAGAGCTTCGACCTGGAGACGGTCTCGCTTCCTCGCTACCTGAAGCTCATCGACGATGTTCGGCAGGGAAAGACGGTATGAGCGATTGGGGACAAGGCTATATCACGGATGTCGGATACACCCGGACCCACTTTCGCGAACTGACGCCCCGCTATCTGGCGCTGACGGCGCTTCTTCAGGGCTTTCGGCCGCCTGATCCCGATAGGCCCTTCCGTTATCTGGAGCTTGGCTGCGGACGCGCTCTCAGCCTGATCACGGCCGCCGCCTCCCATCCCGATTCCACCTTTCTCGGGATCGACTTCAATCCCGAACACGTCGCCTCCGCCCGCCGGCTGATCGAAGCCGCGGGTCTCGACAATGTCGAGGTGCGCGAAACCGATTTCGAGAGCTTTTCGGCCGACACTGCGCGCCACGAGCCCTTCGACTTCGTCGCTCTGCACGGTGTCTTCAGCTGGGTGAGCGCGTCCAATCGCGATCACATCGTCTCTATCCTGTCGAAATTCGTCGCGCCCGGTGGTCTCGTCTTTCTCAGCTATAATGCAATGCCGGGCTGGGCTCCCCTCATGCCGCTCCAGCGGCTTTTGCGCGCGAAGGCCGAGGAAGCCAGGGGGCGCAGCGATCAGAGGATTGGCGAGGCGATCGAGTTCGCCCGGCAACTGAGCGAGGCGAAGGCCGGCTATTTCGCGGCCCATGAGGGCTTTTCCGCTCATCTGAAACGCATCGGAAGCCAGGACGTGCGCTATCTGGCGCACGAATACCTCAATCAGAGCTGGACGCCGCACGCCTTTCCGGATGTCGCCGATGCGCTCGCGCCGGCCAAGCTCGGCTATGTCGGATCGACCCTGTTTTCCAATAACGTCGACCGCTTCGTGATGTCGGGCGAGCTGCAGACCCTGCTCGCGGCGATCTCCGACTGGCGGTTGAAGGAATATGTGCGCGATCTCATCACCAACACGGTGTTTCGGCGCGATGTCTGGGGCCGTGGCGCCGAGCGGATCTCGCCCGACGAGCGGCTTCGGCACCTGTCGCGAACGCAATTCACCGCCATCGCCGACTTTCCCCAGCCCCCGACGGCCTTTTCCATTCCGGTCGGCGAGATCCGCTATTCCGAGGAGATGGCCCGCAATGTCTGGACGACATTGCGCGGGGGACCGAAGAGCGTCGACGAGATCGGGCGAAGCGTTGCTTTCACACAGGAGAACTGGCTCGATTATCTGACGCTGCTCGTCCATTCCGGCAGGGCCCATCCCTGCCGAAGGGCCGAAACGGTTACCGACGATCTGACGGCGCGGACCCGGCGCCTCAACGCCGCTCTTCTGGACGAGACGCCGAAGCCCGTGGAGACCGCCTTTCTCGCCTCGCCGCTTCTGTCCGGAGCGCTGCCGATCGATCCGGTCGATCAGCTGCTTTACCGTTCGTGGCGAGAGCGGCCCGGCGAGAGCGAGGCGGCGTTTGCGCGCCATCTCGCGGACGCCATCGCCGACCATGTCCTCACGGTTCTGCCCGAGGGCGGCAGTCTCGACCAGCTGACCGGTTCGAGAGCCAATACCGGCGCCGTCGCTGCAAGGCTCGATCTCTGGAGACGCCTCGGCATCGAGCCGTGAGGTGCTTGTCTTGCAAAAGTGGAGAGCATTTTCGGTTCAACTCGGCATCAGCCACTTTTACCCTCCAGCGCGGTCACGCGTGCCTTCAGATCGGCGTCGGTCTGCCACATCGCTTCGATAAGTGCATTGTGGGTCACGTGCTTCTGGGCCTGGCTCGCCATGATGTAGGGCAGGCCGATCGAAGGGGTGCCGTCGGTCATTATCGTCCTCGCATGTGAATTCTCTCACGCGCCAGTGTCGATCAACGCCGGTGTACCGGGGATAAGTTTGGCCTCGATTTAAAGGCGGGGCTTGGGGCGGACGGCATATCCCTTCGCCGGGGCGATGGTGTAGAGGAACTCTCGTCAGTCGAAGGAGTGGGTGATGGACCGTGTCGATTGCGTGGTCGTCGGAGCAGGTGTGGTCGGTCTTGCCATAGCAAGGGCGCTCGCCAGGACGGGGCGCGAGGTGGTGGTGATCGAGGCGGAGGCGGCGATCGGCACGGGGACGAGCTCGCGCAATTCCGAGGTCATCCATGCCGGCATCTATTATCCGGCCGGGTCCCTGAAAGCGCGGTTCTGCGTGTCGGGCCGCGAGCGGCTCTATGCCTATTGCGCGGAACGGGGCGTGCCGCACCGCCGGCTCGGCAAGCTGATCGTGGCAACCGACGAGGCGCAGCTTTCCGCGCTGGAAACCATTCGCAGCCGCGCCGAGGCGAACGGCGTTACCGATCTCGCCTTCGTCAGCCAGGCCGAGGCACAGACCATGGAACCGGCGCTCGCCTGCCGGGGCGCGCTCCTGTCTCCTTCCACCGGCATTATCGACAGCCATGCGCTGATGCTGTCACTGCGTGGCGAGGCCGAGGATCACGGTGCGATGATCGCGTTCCGTAGCCCGGTGCGCGCGGCCTTTGCCGAGGACGGGCAGATCGTCCTCGATGTCGGCGGGGCCGAGCCGATGCAGATCGCCTGCGGCGCGCTTGTCAACGCAGCCGGGCTCGGTGCCTGGGCGGTTGCCGGGGCAGTCGAGGGCGCGCGGCCCGGCTCTCTGCCGAAATGCCGTTTCGCCAAGGGAAACTATTATGCGCTGTCCGGTCTGCGCGCGCCGTTTTCGCGGCTGATCTATCCGGTGCCGGAAGATGGCGGTCTCGGCGTTCACCTGACGCTCGATCTGATGGGCGATGCCCGGTTCGGCCCGGATGTTGAATGGCTTCCGGAGACCCCGATGCGCAAGCCGGAAGCCGGACCCGCAGCGTTCGACTATCGGGTCGATCCCCGACGCTCGGACGGTTTTTACGCCAGTATCCGGCGCTATTGGCCGGCGCTGCCGGACGAAAGCCTCGTTCCGGCCTATAGCGGCATCCGCCCCAAGCTCAGCGGTCCCGGCGAGCCGGCGGCCGACTTTCTCATCCAGGACGAAGCCGAACACGGCGTCCCCGGCCTCATCAACCTCTTCGGGATCGAATCCCCGGGGCTGACGTCCTCGCTGGCGCTCGCAGACGACGTGGTGGAGCGGGTCGAGCGCGCCGGCTGATGGCTGATATCCGGCGGTCCCCTGAAACCGTTGGTTTCAAAAGACCGCTGGCCTCATACCGCCGGCCTGAACCAGAGAAGGCCGTCCATCTCGTAACTCGAGCCGAGACTGCCCACCCCATGTCCGGTGAAGGTGACGGCAATGTCCACGCCCGACCGGTCGGTCTGGGATGATCCGTCGATATCGATGAAGATCGTCGCGCCCTCGTAACCGGCCGCGCCGTAATTGTTTTCCCAAAAAACCCGCGAGGTGCCGGGCTTGAAGCCCCATATCGTCACCTGCTCCGCGCCCGGAATGAAATCGACGATCGTCGACCACGCCACCTGACCATCGCGCGCGTCGACGAAAAACGTGTCGGTTCCGCCCTGTCCGCTGAGGAAACCCGAACCAATCCCGGCATCGAGGATGTCGTTGCCCTCGCCGCCGAAGATCACGTCGTCGCCGGCAAGCCCGTTGATGAAGTCCGCCTGGCCCGTTCCGATAATTTCTTCCTTGGCGGCGCCCGACCCAAGATATTGCCAATTGATCCCGCTGATCGGACCGCTATAGGCCGTCGCACGGACGCTCTCGCCGGCTCCACCGGTGTTGACCCTAAATGTAGGGGTGGTGTCGGGTGGTGTCGTCGGAGGCGCAACCGGGACCGGCGTTGGATTTGTCGGAGGAGCGACCTCAGGGGGTGTCGGTGTTGCTGGAGGAGCAACTTCGGTGGGTGCTGGAGGCGGCGGAGGAGCAGGTGGGGTGGTGGGTCCATCGGGGGTAGGGCCGGTGCCCGTGCCTGATGGGTCCCCCGATGTGTCTCCCGTCGGATCGGTGGAGCCGAACAAAGCGACGATCTCTTCGAACCCGTAAGCCATATCGGCAAACTGGATGTTCTCGATGCTGTTAAGGATCAGGTCGATGCCATCTCCGACGACCTGAATGGCTCCGTCGAGAAGGCTAAACGTAAACGAGGAAAAGACATAGTCGTACACGACCTGGTCAAAGCCTTCGCCGCCGTCGAATATATCGTTTCCGCCTTTTCCATTGAAGAGATCGTCTCCCCCATTGCCAATCAGATGATTGTCGGCGCCGTTGCCGATGAGGATATCCTTGCCGGAGCCGCCGATCGCATTCTCGATGACCGTGCCGACCGCAAGGGTCAGATTTCCGATCCGGCCACCGATATTCGAAGTATTCTGCGAGGTCTGGTCGCCCGTCTGCACCGTGAGATCAATACGCTGGTTCGCGCTGTAGCCGCTGAAATCCACCGTATCGATACCGCCGGCATCGATGATCGTCGACGCGGTTCGGTCGGCATAGTCCGCATAGGCGTTCCAGATCCGGCTCTCTGCAGCGGAAATCGTGGTGTTGAAGCCGTAGACCGTATCGCCCGTGAAAGCGTTGGCCGTGCCGTATCCGTATTGGCCGTAGATGTCGTCGAGGGCGATCCAGTCGACCGCCATCGGCGTCTGCAGAAACTCGTAGCTGGCGTTGACGGCCGTATTCTCGGTCTGCGAGAAATACGACATCATCGTCGCCTGCCAGCTGTCGTTCTGGAACTGCGCGGAGGTCGAGTAGCCCCCGCTTCCGTTGTAATTGCCCTGATGCCCGAGGCCGAGCGCGTGTCCGATCTCGTGGAAGATCGTCTGCAGCGTATAATCGTCGTAGGTGGAGGTGCCGCCTGACCAGCTCGCTGCGACATTGACATAGGAATAGTAGACCGAACCATCTTGGTACGTCACCGAACCTGCGTAGGCGCCGCTGCGATTGTCGGTGAAGAAGAAGTCGACGAGGTCGGTATCCGTGCTGGTCGTCTCGACGAACTCGATGCCGAGCACGGAGGCGTAAACGTCGAACGCATCGCGGATGAGTTCGGCGCGTGCGGCGCTCACACCGTCGAGATCGCTGGCGCCGCTATAGGCAAGGGACCCGCCCGTCCCCGAGACATTGTAGTAGAGAACGCCATTGTTCGGGTCGTTGCCGGTGGAGCCGAGATTGTGGCGGGAACCGTCATCGCCCCAGTAACCGATCCGCAGAAAATCCGCCATCTCGTCGAGCGACGCCACGACATGGGCATTCGCCGTTCCGGAGATGCCATCGGGATCTGCCATGACCTTCCGATCGATATCCAGCGAGCAGGCCGGACAGGCACAGCCGCGAAAGTGCTGGAGTTGCTCACGATCGTCCAGGATCATTTGACCGGTCCCCAAGATGCCGCTGAAAGTATCGTCCCCCATAAGCGTATGGGCAGATGAATTTTATCTGAATGATTTTGCGCTAAACGGCGGCTTTTGCGTGATTTTTCGGGCTCGTGCGACCGCGTGGGAACAGGCGGCTTGAAAGATCCGGGCTCTTTCTGTTCGTTGCCTTGAACGATCCGGCCGTTGATGCCGATGACCTTCCCGGCGTCACCAGCCTTTGAGCCAACAAGGTGAACGGATCGGGCTGGAACCTTGCGGCCAAACGGTCTACAGCACGGCCAGATTCAGGCCGCTTCGAGCGGCAGGACGTTCGATCTGTTCCGATCCGGTCTGCATGATACGGAGGACGGAACGGGGCAGAGCGTCTTTTAAGAACCGAGCGTCGTCACGGGCGGTCGATATCGGGCGTCTCGCGACGAGATGCAGCGGGTGAGACAGGAGACGGTCTTGGCACAGGAGACGGGCGCGGTATCGAATGGGCGGGCAGACCGTCCTGCGCCGACCTCTGGAGCGGTCATGGGCAGGATCGCGAGCGAGATGGTCCGTTCCGCCGGCCAATGGTGGTTCTGGGGACGTCTTGGCTGGTACGATATCCGCCAGCGATATCGCGGCTCGATGCTCGGCCCCCTGTGGTCCACCATCAGCATGGCCGTCTCCACCGTCGCGCTCGGTCTCTTCTACGGCTTCCTTTTGGGCATGGAGCTGGCGGAGTACATCCCGTTCCTATGCCTTGGCCTTATCCTCTGGGGCTTTCTGTCGGCTCTTCTGACCGAGGCACCCCAGGTCTTTATTTCCAATGCGGGGATCATCCGCGAGAGCCCGGCGCCGATCGGCATCTACGTGTTCCAGCTAATCTGGCGAAACATGATCGTACTCGGTCACAACATGATCGTGTTTCTGGTGGTCGCGCTTGTCTTCGGTCTCATGCCGACGGCCTCGATCTTTCTCGTTCTCCCCGGCATGGCGCTCGTTCTCATCAACGGGATATGGCTGACGCTGCTTCTGGGCATGTCCTCGGCCAAATATCGCGACGTCGCGCAGATGACGAATGCGTTTCTCCAGCTGCTCTTCTTCATGACGCCGATCCTGTGGAAGCCGACACTGCTTGGTCCTTGGATGCCGCTCGTCTATCTCAATCCCTTCGCCAGCCTTCTTGCCGTCGTGCGGGACCCCTTGATCGGCGCCGAGATCTCGCCTTTGCCCTGGCTCGTCTGCACGGTGATGGCCGTCCTCGGCTGGAGCCTTGCCTTGTTCGTCGCGTCACGTCTGCGCCGATCCCTCGTTTTGTGGACCTGAACCGACATGGCACGACTGGAACTCAAAGCGGTCGATCTCGACTTTCCGATCGCCCATACGTCACCGAAATCCCTGCGCGCGGCGCTGGTGGGTAAGGCTTTGCGGTTCGGCGAGGTTGGCGGCGAAACCAATGGCCATGCTCATATCTCTGCGCTGCGGGAGGTATCCCTGTCGCTCGCCAATGGCGACCGGCTCGCCGTACTCGGGGCAAACGGGGCGGGCAAGACGACGCTTCTGCGCCTGATGGCCGGCATCTATCCACCGACGAAGGGGCATGTGACGATCGACGGGCGCGTGGGCACCGTCTTCGACATCATGCTCGGCATGCAGGCGGACCTGACCGGCATCGAGAACCTACTGGTGCGCGGCATGCATCTCGGCCTCAAGCCCGCCGAGGTTCACGAGGCCATGGAGGATATCGCCGAGTTCACCGAACTCGGCCCCTATCTCCATCTTCCCTTGCGCACCTATTCGAGCGGCATGGCACTGCGTCTCGCATTCGCGATCGCAACCGCCCGGGCACCCGATATTCTCATCCTGGACGAATGGGTTCTGGCAGGGGACAAGCGCTTTGCGGAACGCGCGCTTGCACGCCTCGACGCGGTCATCAAGCAGGCGGGCATCCTGGTCCTTGCATCGAGCGTCGACTGGATCGTTGAGCACTGGTGCCGTTCGGCCATTCTCCTTGATCGGGGCTCAATCGCCATGACCGGCGAGGTCGATAGGGTCCTCGCCGAGCGTGATCGCAGAGCCGCAGGTTGAAGGCCAACGAACAGAGACGATCGATGCCGGGCGAGAGAACCCTCGATCAAGCAGCGAGGGCTACAGCTTGCCGCGTCGAAATAGCGACAAGATTGGAATATAATGGAGAACCTTCCTTATATGGTGTAATGGCGGAAGCCTGAGGGACAGAAAAGCGAATTGCGATCGATGTCTTCCGTTTTGAAGGTCGTGGACCAAACCGAACCCGCCGAGGTCGAAGAGACCTCAAACGAGGGGACCGGTAGCTCCGGTCGTTTCGACGGCAGCTCGGGCCGTCATACCGCCCTCCACGCCCTGGTGCTGGCGGCGCGCCAGCGTGGGGTTCACCTGTCTTGCGAACAGCTCGTCCGCGATTACCGGGTCGGCGAAACGGAGGCTCCGAACGATCTCCTTCTGACCATTGCGAAGGATCATGGTCTGGAGGCTCGTGAGGTTCATCTGAAATGGAAGCAGCTGGGCCGTTTGAAGGAGGCCCTACCGGCTCTCCTGCGGCTCGAGAACGGGACGGCCCTCGTCGTCATCGGCTTCGAGACACGCGGCGGACAGGACGTTGCAATCGTCAAGGATCCGACCGCGCCTTCGTCCCAGCCTCTGGCGATCGACGAAATCCGCTTGGCGGCAGTCTGGTCCGGTTCGGCAATCCTTTTGAAGCGGCAGCAGGCCGGGGCGATGGAGACCCAGACCTTCGGCTGGGGAATGCTCATCCGGGAATTCATTCTGGAGCGGAAGATCTTCGGCAGCGTCGCCTTGTCGGCGTTGGTTCTGGCGCTTTTCGCACTCGTGCCGCCGCTTTTGTTCATGGTGATCCTCAACAACGTGCTGCTCTATCAGCGCATGTCGACGCTTATCGTGCTCGCGACTTTAGTCGTTTTCTATCTCTTCTTCGATACTGCATTCGGTTATCTGAGGCGCTATCTGATCGCACGGGGAACGGCCAAGATCGACGCCCGCCTCAACGTCTTTATCATGAACAAAGTTTTGCGGCTGCCGATCGATCTCTTCGAGCGTATGTCCGTTGGTGAGCTTTCTTATCGGGTCACACAGGTTTTTCGAATCCGTAATTTCATTACGGGTAGCCTGTTCAACACGCTCCTCGATGGCTTCGTCCTGATCTTTCTTCTTCCAGCGCTGTTCTTGATCAGTGCCCGGATGGCTTTCGCGGTCGTCGGCGTCGCAATTATTATGTGCCTGATCGTAGCGGCCTACATTCCAGCGATGTCCAAGGCTTATGGCCGGGTCATTCGTGCCGAGACCCGCAAGAACACGACCCTGATCGAGTCCATTCATGGCATGCGCACGATTAAGTCGCTCGCTCTGGAAGGACGCAAACGGCAGGAGTGGGACGAGCATGTCGCGGAAGCGGTGAAGGCCAATACCGACTTTCAGCTTCTGAACAACCAGCCACAGACCCTGCTCAATCCGCTCGAGAAGCTTGTCTATGCCGGATCGCTGCTTCTTGGCGCGGTTCTCGTCCTAACGGGAACCGAGCCTTTTCTGTCGGGAACTTTGATCTTCTTCGTCATGGTGGTCGGCCGGGCCGTCGCGCCTTTCGTTCAGATTGCCAATCTCCTGCAGGAATATCAGGAGGTCAAAGGTGCAGTGAGCATGGTCGGGTCTGTCGTCAACGAGGCGCCCGAGCGGCCCGAGGGGATGGTTGGGTCCCGGCCGTTGATCAAGGGCAAGGTAACGTTTTCGGACGTGCGTTTCCGGTATCCGGGGGCAACCAGCTTTGCCCTCAATGGCGTCGACTTCGAAGCCAAGCAAGGCTCTGTCGTCGGCATCATGGGTAGGTCCGGTTCGGGCAAGACGACCGTGACGCGCCTGCTTCAGGGCCTGAACATGACTTATGATGGGCTCATCAAGATCGACGGGGTCGATCTCAAGGAGATTGATCTCTACCACCTGCGGTCCAATCTCGGCGTGGTGCTCCAGGACAACTTCCTGTTCCAGGGTACGATCCGCGACAACATCATGGCCGCCAAGCCGGACGCGACCCTTGAAGAAGTCACGGAAGCCGCGCGTATGGCTGGCGCCGAGGAGTTCATCGAGCGCTTGTCGCGTGGCTACGACACCCTGATTGCGGAAGGCTCGGCCAATCTCTCCGGCGGCCAGAAGCAGCGCATCGCCATCGCACGCGCGCTGATCCTCAACCCGGCCGTCCTTATCCTCGACGAGGCGACAAGCGCGCTTGACCCGGACAGTGAAGCGATCGTCAATTCGAATCTTCGCAAGATCGCGAAGGGTCGTACCGTCATCGTCATTTCGCATCGCCTCAGCTCTTTGACAGACTGCGACCAGATTCTCGTGATGGAACGGGGCCGCGTGGTCGACACGGGTCGTCATGGCGAACTCCTGACGAACTCCGAAATCTATCGCCAGCTCTGGTTCCAGCAGAACCGACATCTCGGCGGGACAGAACAGAATGAAATTGATCAATCGCAAGACGCCTAAGAACGACGACGGCGAGTCCGATAAGGCGATCGGCTATTTCCAATCCCAGACCGCGGCCATCACCGAGGCACCGGATCCCGGATTTGCGCGCGGCGCCGTTATTCTCTTCGCGGTCATGGTCGTGGCGATGATCGCCCTTGCCGCGATCCTGCGCCTCGAACGCGTGGTCGTGGCGCGGGGCACAGTCATGTCGGAAACGCCGACGATCGTCGTCCAGCCGCTGGAGACCTCGGTGGTCAGCAGTATCGAGGTCAGCCCGGGAGACGTCGTCTCGAAGGGCGACGTTTTGGCGCGCCTTGATCCGACCATCACGGACGCCGACATTGCCTCCCTGGAGCGGCGCGAACAGAGCCTCGACGCCGAGATCGAGCGGCTCAATGCCGAGATCGCGGGAAGCCTCTACGAACCGGACGATGCGAACGAATACGCCCAGCTCCAGACGGCGATCTTTCGCCATCGGGCGGCCGAGTTCAAGGCCTCGATGGCCAATTACGAGCAGAAGATCGCGGCAACCAACAGTGATCTCCAGCGCAGCCGCAACGAGAGCAATCTCCTGTCCGAACGTCACGATCTGCTCGGAGAGGTCGTCACGATGCGGGCCAAGCTTGAAAAGTCTGCGGCCGGGAGCCGGTTGAACTCTATCCAGGCGCTTGACGACCGGCTGTCCGTGGAGCGTTCGCTCGCCGAGAGCGAGGGCATCGCGACGACCGCCAGCCATCAACTCGAAGCCCTGAAGGCCGAGCGTGAGACATTCGAGGAAAAGTGGCGGGCGGCGACGGTCGATCAGCTTCTCCAGGCACGTCAGACGAAGAACGAGGTTTCGGAGCAGCTCGCCAAGGCGACCTATCGGCGCAGCCTCGTCGCTCTGAAGGCCGTCAGCGACGCAGTCGTACTCGAAGTCGCGCCGGTTTCGGTGGGATCGGTCATTCAGAGCGCCCGGGAAATGTTCCGTCTCGTTCCGGTCGATGCCAAACTGGAACTGGAGGTCGATATCAACGGTGCCGACCAGGGGTTCATCGCGGTGGGCGACAAAGTGGAGATCAAGTTCGACGCCTATCCATTCAACGAACACGGTACGGCCCAGGGCGTGGTTCGAAACATCAGTCAGGACTCCTTCACCCGAACAGAAGGTCCGCGCACCGGCGAGGTCTATTATCGGGCGCGTATTTCGATCGAGAAGACCGATCTGCGCGATGTTCCGGCCGATTTCAGGCTCATTCCGGGCATGCCTGTGACGGCCGATATCGTCGTCGGTGACCACAGCATCCTGGCCTCTTTGACCGGTGGATTGGCCGATGCCTTCTCGTCCGCTCTGAGGGAGCCATGAGCGGCGTGTTCAGCAGGCTGACCCAGGCCGTTGGTCTTGGGGGCAGCCATGCCGTCCGTTTGGAGAAAGGGCGGCGCGCGCTGGAACGCGGGAATTACGGCCAGGCGTCCAAACTGTTCGTCGAGCTTGCCCGCGAAGGGGAAGCGGAAGCCCAGTACGAACTTGCCCGTCTCTACCAGACGGGGCGGGGCGTCGTGGGCAGCGCGGGCGATGCGGTGCACTGGCTGCGCAAGGCGGCCGAGCAGAATCATCTGGAGTCCCAATATCTGCTTGCGCTCGTCCTGACCTATGGTGCTCGCCCGCCCGCCGACGTCGCCGATCACACGCAGTCCATGTCGATGTTGTTTCCCCATGGGATTGGCGTCGAGCCGGATCATGCCGAGGCCCGCCGATGGGCCCTTGTCGCCGCAGAGGCCGGTCACACGGAATCCATGGCGCTTCTCGGCTATCTTCTGGCGGCTGGCTGGGGCGGCGATATCGATGCGGCCCAGGCGTCGAAATGGTATGAGCGTGCCGCCGCCGAGGACAGCGCGCAGGCTCTTTTGGGTCTCGGCACATTGCTCGCCGGAGGATGGCTCGGGGAACCCGATCATGCAAGGGCCGCGGAGCTCTATCGCCGCGCCGCCGAACTCGGAACCGCGACGGCGGCCTATTATCTTGGCCTCGAATATCTCTACGGCTTCGCCTCGAAGCGCGATGAGAAGGAGGCTGCCCGCTGGCTCGGAAAAGCGGCGGAACTCGGCAACAGCAACGCCCAGCGAGCTCTTGGCCAGCTTTATATTCACGGCATGGGCCTGGAAAAGGATGCGGTGCGGGGGGAGACGCTTCTTAGGCGGGCGGCCCTTGTGGGTGATACGGAAGCGATGGCGCTCCTCGGCGACCTTCATCGCACCGGAGGTGGGCTGATGGAGCCCAATCCGACCGAGGCGGCAAGCTGGTACAGAATGGCCGCCGAACTCGGCCACAAGCCATCCCAGCGCATCTACGGCCTTCTCTATATCGGAGGGGTCGGTGTGCCGAAGGACCCGGTTCAGGCGAGGATCTGGCTCGGCCGTGCCGCGGAGCAGGGGGATGGCGAAGCCCAGTTCCGGCTCGGCACGCTTCTGGCGGAAGGCATTGGCGGCCCGAAGGATATCGAGGCCGCCGCATCCCACTTCCAAAAGGCCGCTGATCAAGGCGTTGCCGATGCCGTCTATAGTCTCGGCCTGATGGCGCAGACCGGGATGGGAGCCGAACGCAATTCCAAGCTTGCCATGGAATGGTATCGCAAGGCCGCCGAACAGGGCAGCGCCATGGCGCGCTTTCGCCTTGGCGCTGGCTATGCTGCCGGCGACGGCGTATCGCAGGACTACGGGCAGGCCCTTGCCTGGACGCGACCGGCGGCGGAAGCCGGCATCGCGCTCGCCCAGGTCAATCTCGGCCGCTTCCTGATGCAGGGCCTTGGCTGCAAGCCCGATTTCGTCGAGGCCGAACGCTGGCTGCGCAGGGCCGTCGATTCCGGCGAGGCTGTGGCGATGACTGCCCTCGGCGAACTCTATGCCCATTGGCGACCGGATCGTGACATGTCGGAAGGAAAGCACTGGTTGACGCGCGGCGCATCCGCCGGCGACCGGCGGGCAGCCGACCTTCTCTCCGCGATCACCCACGATCCGCAGGCCTCCCAGGCCTCCCAGGCCAACGAAGGGCCCAAGGAAGAGGCGCAGGGCAATGAGCCGAGCAGCGCCTGATCTTTTTCCCGTCCCTCGAAGGCCCGCATAGCCCTTCGAGGGAGGCGCCGTTGCTTGTGCCCGATCGATAATCCGGCTACCGGCGCCCTGTTGAAGCTTTTTGGTGGCTTCCCTTCCATCAGGAGATTTCGAAGACATGTGGCCTTTTTCGACAAAAAAGACCCCGTCGCCGAAGATCGGATCGTTCAGGCCAGCCCCCAAGGGGCCGCCCCTCAGCGACGACGAGCAAAAGATCGTCGAGCGGTTCCACGAACTCTATTACCGGCGCTGGAGCCAGGGCGGCCAGACCATCTCTATAGGCTGGCTCGGCTACGAGACCCTGAAGTGCCCGATGGATCTCTGGCTTTATCAGGAGCTGATCGTCTCGCGTCGCCCTGATGTCATCGTCGAGACCGGCACCCGCTTCGGCGGCAGCGCCCTCTTCATGGCCAGCGTCTGCGCCCAGCTCGGCCACGGCCGCGTGGTCAGCATCGACATCGACGAAAGCCTCGCCTCGATCCGTCCGAGCCATGAGCGCATCACCTATCTCAGCGGCTCGAGCGTGGATGAGACACTGCTCGCGCGTGTTTCGGAGATCGTCGATGGCGGGCGGTGTATGGTCATTCTCGACAGCGACCATCGCTGCGACCATGTGCTCGCCGAACTGCGCGCCTATGCGCCAATGGTAAAATCCGGCGACTACCTCGTGGTCGAGGATACCAATGTGAACGGCCATCCGGCCCTTCCCGATTTCGGACCGGGTCCGATGGAGGCGCTGGACCTGTTCCTGGCCGAGACGGATGATTTCGCTTCTGATCCTGCCTGTGAGCGGTTCCTGATGACCCTCAATCCGAAAGGCTATCTCAAGCGGCGGAGCTGAGCCTTCAGCTTAAGCGTCTGCGATCGGGCCAGTGTCGTCCGACGGCGGGCTTTGACAAGCAGCCAGATGACGTATCAGGCCCGCCAGGGGTCGATGATATTGACCTTCAGGGCATCTAGGGGCTGGCGGTCCCGCGAGGGATGGCTGTACCTCTCTGTTCGGCGGGAAAGCAGTCACGGGCCTGCTTTCGTTCACCACCACGCTCATCGATCTGTTCGCCCGACGCGTCGTCGGTTGAGCGACGAGCGACCAGCTGAAGAAGGGGCTGGCTCTTTCGGCGCTTCGTCGAGCCATCGCCGTTCGACGTCCACCTGCCGGGATGATCCACCACGCCGATCGCGGCTCGCAATCCTGTTCTCTTGAGTATCAGGCCGAACTGCGTCGGCACTGCATCCTGATCTCGATGTGGGGAAAGAGAAATTGTTTTGACAACGCCATGGTCGAAAGCGTCTTCAAAACTCTGAAGACAGAACTCGTCTGGCGCAATGTCTTCCAAACCCGAACCGAGGCGACCGCCGCGATCGGTCGGTACAGAGACGGCTTCTGTAATCCAGTCCGGCCCCATTGAGCGCTCGACTTGGTCAGCCCGCTTCAGTTCGAAAGGCTGGCAGCGTGAAAATCGAAAACGCTCTCCACTTTCCCCACGTTCTTCCAGGATCTGGCTCGGGATCCGTGACTTACAAGCGAATGGCTTAGGCGTTAGTCTTTCGGCGATTGTTCATATGCCGTCTGGTCGCGGATCGGACTTTCCAGCGATCGCCGAGAGCGACCCCGCCGGTTCTCCAGGCACGCCGGACCCGGTATCCAATCCGTGTATCACTGTCGTCCGGTTGATCGGTCCGCAAAGACGGCGCCTGGACCTGTCTTTCCGGTTCGGCTGTGCGCTGCCTGCTCACCATTGCATCCGGAACAGCTGCCTTTGACTGTATCCTGTTTTCATATTCGCTCGGATCGATGGAGCGAACCGGTTGCTTTTTTCGATATCGCCGTTGGGGCTGCCAAGTATCCTCGTCACCTTGCTGGGGGGAATCCGGCAGGGTTTGGTCCTCGATTTCAGCCTTTTTAAGAGGCGAATATTCGGTGAGGATGCGTCCCGATCGAGCCGCCGCCTCGACCTTCTCCTTCAGGCCTCGCTGCTCGTCCGTCTCGTCGATCCGTTCGACCGGTTGATGATGTGTCGCCGCTCCCTGCCGCTTCGGTGTCTCGTCCGGTTTCCGCTCATCGATCGATCGTTTTTTGGAAATCCGGCCTGGTCGCCGGCTTTTTCTGGTTTCGACTGTGAAGGGTTTGCGAACGCGAGGCATGAAGGGTCCGTCGGATCGGAGGGTAGGTTTAAGGATTGGCTCGTTTGCCTGCCGGAATATCCAGAGAGGCTGCCGAGATGTTCGAGGACGACATGGTCGAACCTGGCGCGTGAGCGCAGGCCATGGAATGGCATGGACGATGATTTTCGGCAAGCGCTGTGCGCGGCGTGCATTTGGCGCCCGACGTCATCGGCCCGCTTCAATTCGCGACCCTGGCCGTCTAGAACGAAATCCGCACTTTACCGTCGCGAAGCAAATTCAGGTCGGCCGCGAGCACTTTCCCTGTTCCGGCTTGCCGCCGGAACCCGGCAGACGATTCACCGATCGCTCCGACGGACGAACCAGGAATCCGCCGTCATGAAGATGTCCGTCGCCATGGCTTTTTACGAAGGAGGCGCCTATGTGGAGAGTCAACTTCGCAGCATCCTCGATCAGACCCTCCTCCCGGACGAAATCGTCATCTGCGACGACGGCTCGCGAGAGGATATGGGCCCACGCCTCAAGGCGATCGCTGCTGATTGCCCTGTTCCCATTCGCCTTTATCGCAATCCAGGCAATCTCGGCGTCATCTCGAATTTCGAGAAGGCGATCGGTCTTTGTCGGGGCGATTACGTGGCCCTTTGCGACCAGGACGATGTCTGGAATCGCGACAAGCTGGAGCTTTCCCTCGCTGCCATGGAAGCCGAGGAGGCGGCCTATCCGGACAGGCCTGTTCTCGTTCACACAGACCTGACCGTCGTGGACACGGATCTGAAGCCGCTCGAGGCTTCTTTCCTGTCATCCTTCTCCCTCCATAAGAGCAGTCATGGCGCCGGCGCGCGGGCTTCGCGCCTGTTCGCCCTGAGGCTCGCCCTCCAGAACAATGTGAATGGCTGCACCTGCCTGATGAACCGCCGTCTTCTTCAGCTGGCGCTTCCCTTTCCCTCGAGCGTTCTCATGCATGACCATTGGCTGGCTCTTCTCGCCGCGCTCCATGGTCGTCTGCTGACGCTGCCTCAAGCGACGGTTCTCTATCGCCAGCATGGCGGAAACCAGATCGGCGCCCGTCGTCATTTCGATATCGCAAGACTTGCCGGGCATGTCGAAACGTTACGTTTGAAACTCAGGCAGTTGGGAGATGCGCGTCGCCGCGCCTGAATGGACCCTCCCGGCAATCATACCGGATGGCTCGAAGGCTTCACAGCCTGTCGTCACAAGCAACGGATGCTGCGTCATGATCAACACCGGACCGCCCGGCCGGATCAGGCGGCGCGAACCACACGTCGGCAAGGAGAACGACGATCCCATGGCGATCGCCAGAGGTCTTTGCGAACAGCAAGCATTGCCCATCCCGAAAGACCGCATTATGCGGAACGAAGAGCGCTGGCGGTTCCTTGAACAGCATCGATCGGGTCTGCTTCATGCCGTCAGCTCATGACAATCTGTCCCGTTCCATGAAATCCAGATCGATCAAGACCATGCCAGCCAGCAAGACCCCCCGACAGGAAACACGGCGCTTTCTCGTGACCGGCGGAGCTGGTTTTATTGGTTCGGCCGTCGTGCGGCACCTAATCGAGCGCACCGGTCATGAGGTTCTCGTCGTCGACGCCCTGACCTATGCGGGCAATCCGGACAGTTTGAAGCCGGTCGCGGATAATCCGCGCTACCGGTTCCTGAAGGCGGATATCCGCGACGGCGAGGCGATGGCCCGGGCCATGGCCGATTTCGATCCCGATATCGTCATGCATCTGGCCGCTGAAAGCCATGTGGACCGCTCGATCGACGGCCCGATGATGTTCGTCGACACCAATGTGGTCGGAACGGCGGTACTACTTCAGGCTGCGCTGCGCCACTTCCAGAGTCTCGACGACGACCGCAAGGCCCGCTTCCGGTTCCATCACATCTCGACCGACGAGGTCTTCGGCTCCCTCGGTGCGATCGGCCATTTCTCCGAGACGACCCCTTACGACCCGCGTTCGCCCTATTCGGCCTCGAAGGCGGCGTCCGATCATCTGGTTCGCGCCTGGCATCACACCTACGGGCTGCCGATCGTCCTGACCAACTGCTCGAACAATTACGGCCCGTACCATTTCCCCGAAAAGCTGATCCCGCTCGTCATCCTCAACGCGCTGGAGAAAAAGCCGCTTCCCGTCTACGGCAAGGGCGAGAACGTGCGCGACTGGCTCTATGTGGACGACCATGCCCGCGCGCTCGTCCTCGTCGCCGAACGCGGCGAGACCGGCGAGACATACGCGATCGGCGGCCACAACGAACGCTCGAATATCGACGTCGTGAAGACGATCTGTGGCCTTCTCGACACGATCCGTCCCGACAGGGACGGACCGCATGAGCGTCTCATAACCTTCGTGACCGATCGTCCGGGCCATGATGCGCGCTATGCGATCGACGCCACCAAGATCGAGGCCGAGCTCGGCTGGCGGCCGGAGGAGAGTTTCGAGAGCGGGCTCGAAAAGACGGTTCGCTGGTATCTCGAGAACGAAGCCTGGTGGAGCGCCATCCGGTCGGGGCGCTATCAGGGCGAACGGCTTGGCCTCAGTGCGAAGGAGAAAATCGGATCATGAGCTCAAGGCCGCTTCTTGAGGTGACGCCGACCGATTTGGACGGCGTCGTCATCCTGAAACCACGACGGTTCGGAGATTCACGCGGCTGGTTCACCGAGAGCTGGAACGAGGCGCGCATGCGTGAGGCGGGTCTCGACCTTCGCTTCGTCCAGGACAATCAGTCCTTCTCGGCCGATATCGGGACGGTGCGCGGGCTGCATTTCCAGACGCCGCCCGCCGCCCAGGACAAGCTGGTGCGTGTTCTGTCCGGCGCCATTCTCGACGTCGCCGTCGACCTGCGTGGCGGCTCGCCGACCTATGGCCGCCATGTCGCCGTCGAGCTGACCGCAGAGAACGGCCTGCAGCTTCTGGTGCCGAAGGGATTTGCCCACGGGTTCGTGACGAGGGCGGCGAATACGATGGTGTTCTACAAGGTCACCGATGTCTACGCGCCCGATTGCGATGCAGGTCTCGCCTTCGACGACCCGGATCTCGGCATCGACTGGGGCGTCGACCGCGAGAGCGCAATCCTTTCGGACAAGGATCGCGTCCTGCCGCGTTTTTCCGCTTTGGAGACGCCCTTCTGATGAACCTTCTCGTTACCGGACAGGAAGGTCAGGTCGTGACCGCGCTCAAAGAGAAGGGCGCTGCCCGGGACATTCCGGTCAGGACGCTGGGTCGCCCTGATCTCGACCTCGCGGCAGATCCTCGATCAATCCTCGAGGCCGTCCTGAACGCCGCTGAAGGGGCGGACGCGATCGTCAGTGCGGCGGCCTATACGGCGGTCGACCGGGCCGAGAGCGAACCGGATCTCGCAATGGCCATCAACGGACGCGGGGCAGGGGCGTTGGCCGAGGCCGCAAAGCAGCTCGATATCCCGCTCATCCATCTTTCGACCGATTACGTCTATGACGGCGCGAAGGCCGGTCCCTGGGTGGAAAGCGACCAAACGGGGCCGCTCGGCGTCTATGGCAGGTCCAAGCTCGAAGGCGAGAACGCCATCCGTACAACATGGTCACGCCATGTGATCCTGCGCACGGCCTGGGTCTATTCGCCTTTCGGCCAGAACTTCGTGAAGACCATGCTGCGCCTTTCCGGCGAGCGCGACCGGCTGACCGTCGTTGCCGACCAGCGCGGCTCGCCGACCTCGGCGCTCGACATTGCCGAGGCTGTGCTCGCCATCGCGGATCGGCTCAAGCAAGACCGCGACGACACCGATCTTCTCGGCACTTTTCATCTGGCGGGCAGCGGCGAGACAAGCTGGGCCGGCTTTGCCGGGGCGATCTTCGAGGGTGCGGCCAAGCGGGGGCAGAAGGCGCCGGAAGTGGCGCCGATCCCGACCAGCGCCTATCCGACGCCGGCGAAGCGCCCGGCAAACTCCGTCCTGTCCACCGAACGTCTTTTTACGACATACGGCCTTCGGCTGCCGGCATGGCAGGTCTCGCTTGACGAGGTCCTTGATCGTCTGATCGGGCAGAAAGCGGGAGAAAACCATTGAACAGAGGCAAGGTAGGCGAGAGCGCATGAAAGGCATTATCCTCGCGGGCGGCAGCGGCACGCGTCTGCATCCCATGACGCTGACCGCGTCGAAGCAGCTTCTACCCGTCTACGACAAGCCGATGATCTACTACCCGCTGTCGACGCTGATGCTGGCGGGTATCACCGACATCCTGATCATCTCGACGCCGCACGATCTTCCGCGCTTTCGTGCCCTTCTGGGCGACGGTTCGGCCTGGGGGCTCACGCTCAGCTATGCCGAACAGCCCCGCCCGGATGGCCTTGCCCAGGCCTTCATCATCGGTGAGGACTTCGTCGCCGGGGAGCCCTCGGCCCTGGTTCTCGGCGACAACCTTTTCTACGGCCACGGCCTTCCCGAGCTCATGAAGCAGGCCCGCGATCAGGCTCTCGCCCGCAACGGCGCAAGCGTCTTTGCCTATCACGTTGCCGATCCCGAGCGTTACGGTGTCGTCGATTTCGACGATGACCGGCGGGCGGTCAGCATCGAGGAAAAGCCTGAGAAGCCGAAGTCCAACTGGGCGGTGACCGGGCTTTATTTCTACGATGGTCGCGCCTCGCAATTCGCCCGGTCGCTGAAGCCGTCGGACCGGGGCGAGCTGGAGATCACCGATCTCAACCGGATCTATCTGGAGGAGGGCACGCTGAACGTTGCCCTGATGGGCCGCGGCTATGCCTGGCTCGATACGGGAACGCCCGACGCGCTTCTGCAGGCGGCCGAATTCGTGCGCACGCTCGAACATCGCCAGGGCTTCAAGATCGCCTGCCCCGAGGAGATCGCCTATTCGCTCGGCCATATCGACGCCGATCAGCTGCAGGCGCTTGGCCAAAAGCTCGGCAAGAGCCGCTACGGCCAGTATCTCCTTGCGCTCGCAAAGGACCAGATCGGTTAGTCGGGCGCGCGCCCGGCCGCGTCTCGATCACCAGGACCTTTGAAAGCTCCAACCGGGATGCCAGGATTGGTCGCGGCCGATTCGTTGCGTCACGGTCACGCCCACGGTGGCCATGCAAAAGCGCACCGTCATGGCGAGACCGCAACGACGAGAACGCCGTAGATCGCCCCCAAGAGAACGCTGTCACGCCGGTCGTAGAAATAGCACGCCCCGTCGAGGGCGGAGGAAAATCCATCGGCAACATGCGCCATTGGCAACCGCTCGATACGATGGAGAGGGTCGCGTTCATCGCCTCGTGAACTCAGGGGCAGGTATCAGCCCGATTTCGGACGGCTCTCGATAAAGTCTGCGATGGCTGCGACGTCGTTCAGATCGAAGACCGGGCGGGTTTCGCCATCCACGGCCTTGTCGGAGGCGATGGCGACGATGCAGGGAAGGCGATCGGTGAGGGGTGTGTGGTCGAGGGATGCTTCGCGGCGGCACTCGATCTTCTCGTGACCGCTCTTCTTGAACCCTTCAACGATGACGAAGTCGGAGGGGGACAGCCGGGCGAGCATCTCCTCAAGCGTCGGTTCGTCCTGGCCTTTCAGCTCGTGCATCACCGCCCAGCGGACCGAGGAGACGATGGCGACTTCCGCAGCCCCGGCGGCACGGTGGCGATAGGAATCGGTGCCTTTCTGGTCGAGGTCGAAGGCATGATGGGCGTGTTTGATACTGGCGACCCTGTGGCCGCGCCGGGTCAGCTCGGCGATCACGCGCTCGCTCAGCGTGGTCTTGCCGGAATTCTTCCAGCCTGTGATGCCGAAGACGATGGGAGCCATGGTGTCATCCTGTTTGGTTCGTCGCCGAGGTGAGTGGTAATCCTGCCCTCATCTGCTCGCCAGGATTGCCCTTGTGACCCATGCCCGTCTAGATGCCCCTCATGGAAACCTCCCGTCCCGATTATCTCACGACGAAGGAACTTGCCGAGCTTCTGCGGATCAAGGAGCGCAAGGTCTACGATCTTGCATCCAACGGCGAGATCCCTTGCGTGCGCGCGGTCGGCAAGCTGCTCTTTCCGGCGGACGAAATCGCGGCGTGGATGGGCGCCGCGCGATCCGGGCCGCTGGTTGAAAGCGAGAAGAGGCCGCTGGTTCTGGCGGGCAGTCACGATCCGCTGCTCGACTGGGCGCTGAGGCAATCGGGCAGCGGCCTTGCCGCCTTCTTCGACGGCAGTGGCGACGGGCTTGAGCGATTTGCGTGCCGCGAGGCGCTGGCCTGCGGGCTGCACCTGCGTGGGAAGCGTGGCGACTGGAACATCGAGGCCGTGGCGCAGCGATTTTCGGGTGACCCCATCGTTCTCATCGAATGGGCCCGGCGCGATTGCGGCCTGATCGTTGCTGCGGGCAATCCGAAGGCGATCGAAGGCCTGGCCGACCTTGCAACGCTGAACGTTGCGCGCCGCCAGGCGGGGGCGGGCGGTTCGGTTCATTTCGAGGCGCTTCTCAGGGAGGCGGGACTGGACCCGCAAGCCCTTCGCAGTCCCGATGGCCCGGCGCGGACGGAAGACGATCTCGCCCGTCTCGTGATCGAGGAGCGAGCCGATGCAGCCTTCGGTCTTCGCGCGGTCGCGGCGCAGTTCCGACTGGGTTTCGTGCCGCAGTCGAGCGATCGCTTCGATCTGCTGGTCAGCCGAAAAGCCTATTTCGAGCCGCCCTTCCAGCGGCTCGTCGCGTTCATCCGAACGCCGGATTTTACCGAGCGCGCCCGCGCCATGACGGGCTACGACATATCGCGGATCGGCCAGGTCCATTTCAACGGTGGCGGAAGATGAATGCCCCGCTGCCGATGTCATCTGGAAGAGATCAGGCGTCGTCACCGGCTTTTGCATTGGGGAAGAACAGCTGCTGGCCCTCCACCTTATAGGCGGCGATGGCATTTTGCCCTTCGTCTGAAAGAACCCAGTCGATGAAGGCTTGCCCGGCCTCGGCCTTGACGTTCGGATGCTTCTCCGGGTTCACCAGAATGACGCCATACTGGTTGAAGAGCTTCGGATCGCCCTCGACCGCAACCTCGTAATCGCCCTTGTTTCCGAAGGAGATCCAGGTCGCGCGGTCCGTGAGGATGTAGGCCCCCATGGCGACGCCCGTGTTGAGCGTCGCGCCCATGCCCGAGCCGGTCTCGCGATACCAGCCGCCCGATTGGCTCGCGACATCCTCGCCGGCTTCCTTCCAAAGGCGCATTTCGGCCTTGTGGGTGCCGGAATCGTCCCCGCGCGAGGCGAACGGGCTCTGTGTCTCGGCGATCTTGTCGAGAGCCGCGACCACGTCGGTGCTGTCCGCGATGCCGGCCGGGTCCGACGGCGGGCCGACGATGACGAAGTCGTTGTACATGACATCGAAACGCTCGACGCCCTGGCCGGCTTCGACAAAGGCTTCCTCCGCTGGCTTCGCGTGTACGAAGAGAACGTCTCCGTCGCCGTTTTCGGCATTCTTGATGGCCTGTCCCGTACCAACCGCGACGACACGCACCTCGATGCCTGTCTTATCCGTGAATTTCGGGAGAATCTCTTCAAAGAGCCCGGAATTCTGCGTGGAGGTCGTCGACTGGACGACGATGAACGTGTCGCTCTGAGCCTGTGCGCCGCTTGCGAGAAGAAGCCCGGCAAGGCCTGCTGCGGCGGAAAGAAATGTGCGTCTCAACATGAGCGTTGGGTCTCCCTGGGGTTTCAAGTCGAAGATTCGGATCGGCTCAGATGAGCAGCTGGCCGGCGAGAAATGCGCGCGCTGGTGCGCTGTTCGGGCGCTCGAAAAAGCTTGTGGCCGGCGTCTGTTCGGTGAGGCGGCCGTCATGCATGAAGATGAGTTCGTGGCCGATGCGTCTTGCCTGACCAAGGTCGTGGGTCACCATCACCACCTTCACGCCACGCTCGACGGCCCTGGACACCATCTCCTCGATCGCACGGGTGGAATGCGGATCGAGGCTCGATGTCGGCTCGTCGAGGAAGATGAGGTCCGGCTCGGTGGAGAGGGCGCGCAGCATCGCGAGCCTTTGCTGTTCACCGCCCGACAGCGTGCGTGCGGGTTGATCGGCCATCGCCGCGAAGCCGCCTTCAGCGAGAAGCTGCTGTGTCCGCCGAGCCCGATCAGTGCGGCCGACACCGTGCGCCATCATGGCAAATCCGAGATTGGCAGCAACGGACCGGCGCAGCATGACGGGGCGCTGGAAGACCATGGCCTGACGCTTGCGGGCCTGCCCATCGATCGGCTTTCCGCCAAAGCTGATCGTACCGGATGTCGGGGTGATCAGGCCGTGGAGCAACTGGATCAGGAGGCTTTTGCCAGCGCCGTTGGGGCCGAGGATAATCGTTGCACCCTTGGGGCCGATGGTGAGGTCCGGCACATCGACGAGCGCGCGGCTTTTCGGTTGGAAGGTCAGCCCTTCGGCCTTGAGTGGAAACAGCGAATGGCGCGCGGTTCGATCGTCGGTACGCGACAGCGGTGCAGGTCCCAAAGCGGGGAGGAAGGCGAGACTAGGCATGGGCGAGCCCCGTCGTCGAGCCGCGTGTCGAGGCGCTGCCGAGCGCGGAAACCACCGCATTCACAGTGATGGCGATCGCGATGAGGACGACCCCGAGGGCAAGGGCGAGGGCGAGATTGCCCTTCGAGGTCTCGAGCGCGATCGTCGTCGTCATGACGCGGGTCACATGGTTGATGTTGCCGCCGACGATGATCACCGCGCCGACTTCGGCGATTGCGCGGCCGAAGCCGGCGAGCAGCGCCGTCATCAGGCTGATTCGCGCATCCCACAGAAGCGTCGGCAGGGAGGCCGCTCGGGAGAGGCCGAAGGAGCGCAGCTGGAGACGATATTCCGCATCGAGGTCCTCGACCGTCTGGCGCGTCAGGGTCGCGATGATCGGGAGGACCAGAATGAACTGGGCGATGATCATCGCCGTCGGCGTGTAGAGGAGCTGCAGGACGCCGAGGGGACCGGAGGCTGAAAGCGCAAGATAGACGAACAGGCCGACGACGACCGGCGGCAGGCCCATCAGGGCGTTGAGAATCACGATGATGACGCGGCGGCCCGGAAATCGTGCGACCGCGAGACCCGCCCCGAGGGGCATTCCGACGCAGGCCGCCAGAGCGACGGCCGCCAGAGACACTTCCAGCGAGAGAATGACGATCGCCCACAGCTCGGGCTCGCCCGTCACGAGAAGGGAGAAGGCGTGGAGAAGCGATTGTGCAAAATCCTGCATTTTTCTGCTGATTACGCCGTCTTGCGGAAATTATGCGCAATGGATGCACTTTGATCCGACCTCTGTCCAGAGAAAATCTGGTCGATGACCCATGGTCAACGAAAGCGCCGGGCGGATTTATCGCTGTCAGATGAAGGGCTTCGCCAGACTGGAATCGTTCGAAAGAGATTGCCGGGCGAGACGATAACTGTTCTAATATGGCAGGGAGAGACTTCACGTGCGCACACAGAACGCCGCCTTTTCATCATCTCTGGACGAAGCCGAGCATCTGAGGGTGAACCTCTATCGGATGCTTGCGGGCCTTCTTGCGCGCTCGCCTGACCGCGAGTTGCTGGCTTCGCTTGCGGGGCTCACCGGCGACGAGACCGAACTCGGTCGCGCGATCGGGGAGTTGTCGGCCCGTGCCGCCGAGATGAGTGCGGAGGATGTCTCCGACGAATATATCAGGCTCTTCATCGGGGTCGGGCGCGGTGAACTCGTGCCGTTCGGGTCCTACTACCTCACCGGTTTTCTTCATGAGAAGCCGTTGGCGCGCCTTCGCGCCGACATGGTTCCGCTCGCCATCGAGCGAGCGCCGGAGGTCAGGGAGCCCGAGGATCACGCGGCCGCGCTGATGGACATGATGGCCGGGCTGATCGACGGCTCCTTCGGCAAACGCCAGCCGCTTGCCGTGCAGCGTGACTTCTTTCGCAAGCATGTCGGCTCCTGGACCGGGCACTTCTTCGCCGATCTCGCAAAGGCCAAGGGCGCACGGTTCTACGCGCCGGTCGGGCGGATCGGCGTGCTCTTCACCGAGATCGAGGACGCGGGCTTCGAGATGTAGATGCGACGTGCGCGGCTGTCGCGTGCGGCAAGGAAATGGCGAGGAAGCGTCTTTAAGAGCGCGGCCAGATCGCAACGAATGTGGAAGGAAAAGATCGATGAGCGGATCAAAGGATAACCGGAAGACGGACCGTCGTTCGTTTCTGAAGTTCGCCGGCGTCGGCGGCGTGGCTACGGGGGCGGCGGCTCTGGCCTCTTCGCTCGGCTCGGCCGAGGCCGCCGGCCTCGACGAGGAACAGCGCGGCGATGCCGGTTACAAGGAAACCGCGCACGTCAAGACCTTCTACGACACCGCGCGCTTCTGATCGCGCTGCGGACCAATGAACCTTTCGCAGGCGACTGCAGGACTTATTAAGCGGAGGCGAGAATGCTGAAAAAGAAAGCCGCGACGTCGGCGCGCTCTGCGCGACTGGCTTCGACGCTGTCGGAATTTACACAAGGCGCGGTCGATCGGCGAACCTTCCTGAAACGGTCCGGTCTGACGATCGGCGGGGTTGCCGCTGTCTCCTCGCTTTCGGGCGGCATGGTGCGTCAGGCCAAGGCGGCCGGCGAGAACACCGGCACAGGGGAGATGTCGGTCAAGAAGTCCGTCTGCACCCACTGTTCGGTCGGCTGTACGGTCATCGCTGAAGTGCAGAATGGCGTCTGGGTCGGTCAGGAGCCGGGCTTCGAGTCGCCCTTCAACCTCGGTGCCCACTGTGCCAAGGGCGCTTCGGTTCGCGAGCACGCCCATGGCGAGCGCCGCCTGAAATATCCGATGAAGCTCGTCGGCGGCAAATGGCAGCGCCTTAGCTGGGACGAGGCCATCAACGAAGTCGGCGATAAGATGCTGGCCGTTCGCGAGGCGGCCGGACCGGATTCGGTCTACTGGCTCGGCTCGGCCAAGCACTCCAACGAGCAGGCCTACCTGTTGCGCAAGTTCGCGGCCTATTGGGGCACGAACAATGTCGACCATCAGGCGCGCATTTGTCACTCCACCACTGTCGCAGGTGTCGCGAACACCTGGGGCTACGGCGCGATGACGAATTCCTACAACGACATCCACAACTCCAAGGCGATCTTCCTGATCGGTGGCAACCCGGCCGAAGCCCATCCGGTCTCGCTGCTGCACCTTCTGAAGGCCAAGGAAGAGAACAATGCGCCGCTGATCGTGTGCGATCCGCGCTTCACACGCACCGCCGCCCATGCGGACGAATTTGTCCGCTTCCGTCCGGGCACGGACGTCGCGCTCGTCTGGGGTCTCCTCTACCATATCTTCGAGAACGGCTGGGAGGACAAGCAGTTCATCGAAAGCCGGGTCTGGGGCATGGATCAGATCCGCGCCGAGGTGGCCAACTGGACGCCGGAAAAGGTCGAGAACGTCACCGGCGTACCGGGCTCCCAGCTTCAGCGCGTCGCGCGGACCCTTGCGCAAAACCGTCCCGGCACGCTGATCTGGTGCATGGGCGGGACCCAGCACACCAACGGCAACAACAATACGCGCGCCTACTGCATCCTGCAGCTTGCGCTCGGGAACATGGGCAAGGCAGGCGGCGGAACGAACATCTTCCGCGGCCATGACAATGTGCAGGGCGCGACCGATCTCGGCGTTCTCGCCGATACGCTGCCGGGCTATTACGGCCTCAACGACGGGGCCTGGGCTCACTGGGCACGCATCTGGCAGGAAGACCTCGACTGGCTGAAGGCGCGCTTCCCCGTGATGGTCGGGAAGGGCGAGGACGGCGGCGACCGGCCGATGATGAACGAGACCGGCATTCCGGTCTCGCGCTGGATCGACGGTGTTCTTGAGGACAAGGAAAACCTCACCCAGCCGGAAAACACTAAGGTCATGGTCTTCTGGGGCCATGCGCCGAACTCCCAGACCCGTCTGCCGGAAATGCAGAAGGCCATGGGCCAGCTCGAAATGCTGGTGGTGATCGACCCCTATCCGACCATGACGGCGGTGCTGCAGGATCGCACGGATGGCGTCTATCTGCTCCCGGCCTCGACCCAGTTCGAGACCTACGGCTCGGTGACCGCATCGAACCGGTCCCTGCAGTGGCGCGAAAAGGTGGTGGAGCCGCTCTTCGAGTCGCTGCCGGACCATGTGATCATGCACAAGTTCGCGGAAAAGTTCGGCTTCGCCGATCGCATGTTCCGCAACATCGCCGTCGAAAACGGCGAACCGGTCATCGAGGACGTGACGCGCGAGTTCAATCGCGGCATGTGGACCATCGGCTATACCGGCCAGTCGCCGGAGCGCATGAAGTCGCATATGGCCCACCAGAGCACGTTCGACCGGACAACCCTCAGGGCGAAGGGTGGCCCGAACGACGGCGACTATTACGGCCTGCCATGGCCGGCATGGGGAACGCCGGAAATGAAGCATCCGGGTTCGGCCAATCTCTACGATGTGTCGATCCCTGTCGCCGAAGGCGGCATGGGCTTCCGCGCCCGCTTCGGCGTGGAGCGCGACGGCGACAACCTCCTTGCCGAGGGCGTCTATCCGGTCGGCTCGGAGATCGAGGACGGATATCCCGAATTCACCTATGCCATGCTCAAGGAGCTCGGCTGGGACAAGGATCTGACGGATTACGAGCGTTCGGTCATCGCCTATGTGGCGAGCGTCCATGCCCAGCGACCGGACATGGAAATCGAGGGCTCGTGGTTCTCCGGCGAGGAGAACAATCCCGAGCAACAGGAAAAGCTCGGCACCGTGAACTGGAAGACGGATTATTCCGGCGGTATCCAGCGCGTTGCGATCAAGCATGGCTGCGCCCCCTACGGCAACGCCAAGGCCCGCGCCGTCGTGTGGACCTTCCCCGATCCGGTGCCGATCCATCGCGAGCCGCTCTATACGCCGCGCCGCGATCTGGTGGCCGACTATCCGACCTATGAGGACAAGACCTTCTGGCGTGTGCCGACGGCCTATGCCTCGATCCAGAAGAATGACTATTCCAAGGACTTCCCGATGATCATGACATCGGGGCGTTTGGTGGAATACGAGGGCGGCGGCGACGAGACCCGCTCCAATCCGTGGCTCGCCGAGCTGCAGCAGCAGATGTTCGTGGAGATGAATCCGGTCGACGCGAACAATCTCGGCGTGCGCGACAATGATAATGTGTGGCTGCACAGCCCCGAGGGCGGCAAGATCCTCGTGGCGGCGATGGTGACGGAGCGCGTCGGTAAGGGCGTCGTCTTCACGCCGTTCCACTTCGGCGGCTACTTCCAGGGCAACGATCTCAGGTCGAAATATCCTGACGGTGCGGACCCGTACGTTCTCGGCGAGGCCTGCAACACGGCGCAGACCTATGGCTACGACTCGGTCACGCAGATGCAGGAAACAAAGACGACGCTCTGCCGGATCGAGCGGGCAGCGTAAGGGGGAAAGACAACAATGGCACGAATGAAATTCCTCTGCGACGCCGAGCGCTGCATCGAGTGCAATGCCTGCGTCACGGCCTGCAAGAACGAGAACGAAGTGCCATGGGGCGTCAATCGGCGCCGCGTGGTCACCATCAATGACGGCAAGCCGGGCGAGCGTTCGATCTCGGTCGCCTGCATGCACTGTTCGGATGCGCCGTGCATGGCGGTTTGCCCGGTGGATTGCTTCTACCAGACCAGCGATGGCGTGGTTCTGCATTCCAAGGATCTGTGCATCGGCTGCGGCTATTGCTTCTACGCCTGCCCGTTCGGCGCGCCGCAATATCCCGAGGCCTCCAATTTCGGCACGCGCGGCAAGATGGACAAATGCACCTTCTGCGCCGGTGGCCCGGAAGAGGACATGTCGAACATCGAGTTCCAGAAATACGGCCGGAACCGCCTCGCGGAAGGCAAGTTGCCGCTCTGCGCCGAGATGTGCTCGACCAAGGCGCTTCTGGCCGGCGATGGCGACACGGTTTCGCAGATCTACCGCGAGCGTGTCGTCGCCCGTGGCTTTGGCGCCGGCGCTTGGGGCTGGGGTACGGCTTACGACCAGAAGGTCGGCGGCTGATCCAGCCCTTGAGACTTGAACATCGGGCGGCGTCCCGTGCGCCGCCCATGACTGTTACCGAGGCCGATCCTCAAGGGTTCGCGTCGAGGAGCGACTGGCTGAAAGTCGCAGACCGGAATGATGCGCAGGGGTGAGGGAGTGACGCGAATGACGATTATGGGGTCGACGGGCATCCATCCGTTCGCTGCGAAACTGACGACGATCCTGCGTCAGGTCTCGATGCTGGTGGCGCTGGCCGTGCTGACCCTGTTCGCCGCGACACAGCTCTCATCTGCCCAAAGCTCCGTTCGCCCGCCGGACAGCGGCATCGCTGCGCCGTCCAATCCAACGGGCGGGGAAGTGCCGGGCAATTCCCTGGGCAATACATCCGATGCCGAGATGTGGCGTCAGGTGAAGGGCGGAATTCAGGGAACCGTCTCCCAGCCCAATGAGCAGCTGGGCTATATGGTGCAGCCGGGCGGTGAAAGCTGGCGGCTCATCCGCAACGGGCCGCTGTTCGACTATCTTGGCCTCCTGATGATCGGGACCCTTGTGCTTCTCGCCGTGTTCTTCGCGCTTCGCGGCCGGGTGCGCATCGAGAGCGGAAAGTCCAACCGAACAATCGAGCGATTCTCGCTGATCGAGCGGACGGCGCACTGGCTGATGGCGCTCTCCTTCATCGTGCTGGCGATCAGCGGCCTCAACATCTCCTATGGCCGCGATCTCATCATGCCGATCATCGGCAAGGAGGCGTTCGGCCCCTTCGCGTCCTTCCTCAAGTTCTCCCACAATTACGTCGCTTTCGCTTTCATGCTGGGCCTGGCGACCGCCTTCGTCATGTGGGTTGCTCACAACATTCCCGGCCCCCGCGACCTGGTCTGGCTCGCCAAGGGCGGCGGCCTGTTTTCCAAGGGCACGCATATACCGGCCAAGAAATTCAACGCGGGCCAGAAGATCATTTTCTGGTCGGTCATGCTGGGGGGCTTGTCGCTTTGTCTTTCGGGATGGGCGCTGCTCTTTCCCTTCCAGCACAGCTTCTTCACCGATACGGTGACGATGCTAAGCTCCGTCGGGCTCGATATCCCGGCATGGCTCGGCCTGCCGGAGCCGCCCTACACGATGATGCAGGAGCAGCAGGCCAACTCCCTCTGGCACGCCATCATGGCGGTGCTCCTGACCTGTCTCGTCTTCGCGCACATCTATATCGGCTCCATCGGTATGGAGGGCGCTTACGACGCCATGGGCAGCGGCGATGTGGATCTCAACTGGGCCCGTGAGCACCATTCGATCTGGGTGGACGAGGTTCTCGCCAAGAAGGGTGAGAGCGGTGAGCACTCCGGCTCGCACGCAGCGCAGCCTGCCGAATAACGACCTGACGGGCGGACCGCCATGTTTCGCCGGATCATCACTTGCGCCACGCTGGCGGTCTGCCTTGGTTTCGGGCCGGGACAGGCGATCGCGCAGGACGGTGGGCAGTCCTCCGACCGGAGCAGCGATGGGCATCACCCGTGGCCGGATCGACTTGTCGGCCATGGCGGGCCGGTGAAATCGGTCGTCCTCTCCGATGACGGCAGCCGGGCGCTGACCGCATCCTTCGATTACACCGTGATCCTCTGGGCGCTCGAAGGCGAGGACGGCCGCATCATCCACCGGCTCAACGGACACCAGGCGGCGGCCAATGACGTGGCCTTCGTGCCTGGAACTGCGACAGCCGTTTCCGTCGGGGACGATGGCGCGCTCGCGATTTGGGATCTGGAAAGGGGCTCGCTGGTCGATCTCATCGAGGATACCGGCGAAAAGGCGCTCGACGTTGCCGTCAGCCCAGACGGCAAGCTTGCCGCCGTCGCCCGCTGGGATGGGACCGCGCGACTGTTTGATCTTGCGGACAAACGCGAGGTCGACCGGCTGAGCGGCCATTCCGGCAATGTCAACGCCGTCGCCTTTTCCGAGGATGGGCGCGACCTTTTCACCGGCGGCTATGACGGGCGCATTCTCGTCTGGCCGCTCGCCGAAGGGCGTGTGTCCGGGCCTTCGCGGCTTCTTCATGAAGCCGGGTGGGGCGTCAACGTTCTCGCCGCCCTGCCGGGGGCATCGCTTCTTGCCTTCGGCACGATCGACGGCAAGGCCGGGGTCGTCGATATCGCGGCAGGCGACACGGCCATTCTGAAGGATGGGGAGCATCCGGTGCTTGCCCTTGCGACCTCGCCGCGAGCCGGGACCTTCGCGGTGGGAACGGCCGATGGAGACATCGAGGTCTTCGATATCGAGACCGGGACATCGGTTGCAGACTATGGCGATCTCTTCGGCCCGGTTTGGGGCCTCTCCTTCACGCCGCAAGGAGATCAGCTCTATCGGGCAGGGCTCGACGACCACGCCATTCGCTGGCAGGTCTCGCCGATGGAACCGATGAAGCGCACGCAATCCGTCTATCCGCGCCGCTTTCAGGCCTTTGACGTGGAGGACCCGGGCGAACGCGAATTCCTGCGCAAATGCTCGGTCTGCCACACCCTGGCGCCGGATGGTGCGAACAGGGCCGGGCCGACGCTCTACGGCCTCTTCGGGCGTGCGGCCGGGTCCGTCGCGGGCTATGACTATTCCGATGCGCTGAAACGGTCCGATATCGTCTGGACTGCCGAAACGGTCGGACGCCTCTTTGATGACGGGCCAGACGTGGTGACGCCCGGCACGAAGATGCCGATCCAGCGCTTGAAAAGTGTCGAGCGGCGCGATGCGCTCATCGACTATCTCGCCCGGGCGACGGCCCCTGTCGGTGACACAAACATAACAAGCGACCGGCGCGACGGTGCCGGCGGGGAGACGAAATAGCCATGTATGCGTTCTTGCTCAGCGTCGCGATCATGCTGGGAGTGGCCCTTGGTGCCGGCTTCCTCCTGAAAGGCGAACTCCAGACCTCCGCCCAACAGGCCTATTCGACGGAGAATGTGCGCCTGCAATGAGGTGTCTCGCGGTGGCTTCCTGCGCGGTTGCCACCTTAACCCTTTGCACGCCTTCAGCGACGGTGGCGGACGAGACCTGGCGGCGTGGGCTGATGGACCGGGCCGGCCCCTCGATCGTCGCGGTCCTGCCTGACCTCCCAAAGACGGAGATCGATCAGGAAGAGCCAGAAGGCACCGGTTTCGCAATCGGCGACGGGCGGCATATCCTGACGGCCGATCATGTGTTGGGGCGGGCGGATTCAGCGCGCTTGCGGCTTGCAGACGGGACGGTGGTGCCCGCCGAGATCCAGGCCCGCGATCCAGAGACCGACATGGCTTATCTCAAGGTCGATGAAGCCCTGCCGCCTTTGCAACTGGCGGAAGACACCGACGTGGGGGCAGATATCTGCGTCATCGGCAATGCCTTCGGTCTCGGCCCGAGCCTCACCTGCGGCATCGTCTCGGCGGTCCATCGGCGCTCGGTCGGCTTCAACCGGGTCGAGGATTTCATCCAGACCGATGCGGCAATCAATCCCGGCATGTCGGGTGCGCCGCTGTTTGCCGGGGCGGATGGTGTTTCCGGGATGGCGAGCGCCATCTTCACCAAGCGGTCCGACGGAAATCTGGGTGTGAACTTCGCCGTCTCCACGCGCCTTCTGAGGGCGGTCGTCAAGGATATGCGCGATGGCCGGATCGATCGTCGGCCGCAGGGGCTGGTGCTGCGGCCGACACTCGCGCCCGGCAAGATCGGGACGCCCGAGGCCGAGGTGGTGCGGGTTGTGCCCGGCTCGCCGGAGGCTGAGGCCGGGATTGAGACAGGCGACCGTCTCGTCGCCATCGAAACGCTTGAGATAGAAGGGCAACCGGACTACCTGACCGCCCTTGCACTCTTCGCAGATCGTCCGACCATCTCCTTCCAGCTGGTGCGGAACGGAGAACCTCGCGATCTGACCGTCGAAACGAATTTTAAGGAGTCGCCATGAGCGAAGAGAATTTCAACATGTCGCTGCGCAAATTTCTCAAGCAGGTGGGCGTAACCTCCCAGCGTGAGATCGAAGAGCTTGTCCGCTCCGGCGGTATCGAAAACGGGCCGCTGAAGGTGCGCGTCACGCTGACGGCGGAAAACGCCGACCTCAAGCATGTCGTCGAAGGTGACATCCAGCTGCCGTGACCGCGACCGTGACCCCTCAAGGCTCCTCCGGGTTGAACGGCTCCACGGTCTCGATCGTGCTGGCGGACCCGGAGTTTCCGCCCGCGCTCGACCCCCGTGTCCTCAGCGCGGACAAGGACCCGTTTGCCGAGGCCTGTGACGCCGCGAAAACCGGCGAGCTTTCGGCCGGTGATCTCCTGTGGAGCAGTTCCGCGACGCGCGCGTCCGCCGCACTCGTGCTGGAGCCTGAGGACGCGCTTTGCCGGGCGATCCAGATGATTCCGGTCATGATGGTCGCGATCGGCGATGCGCTGGGCGCGATCGGCCCGCCTAATCTGGCGCTGATGTTCCGCTGGCCGGGCACGATCATGGCGAATGGCGCTGCGACCGGCCATGTCTCCTTTGCCGCCTTTCCGGGATGGGAGGCGGACAGCGTGCCCGATCGCATCGTGGTCGGCTTCGAAATTCTTCTCGATGCCTCCGAATGCGGATGGCGCGAGCCGGGCGAGGACCTTCGCACGACGGCCCTTTATGAAGAAGGCTGCGGCGATCTCGACCGCACCATGCTGCTCGAATCGATTGCACGGCATTTTCTCGCGGGTCTCGACGGCTGGCTGCACGACGGGTTTCAGCCGGTGCATCAGTCCTGGTGGAGCAAGGCGGACGAGACCCGGACAGTCTCGCTGGGTCTTGCCGGACGAACGCTCGAAGGCGAGGCGGTGGGGCTCGACGAGGCGGGAGGCCTTCTGGTGAAGACAGACGGACGCACGGAGCTTGTCTCGCTCCTCGCTGCGCGAACCATGGTGGGGCGATGAGCGCGACGACAACGGCATCAACAGGCGAGGGCGCGTCCCGCACGCCGGTCTGGAAGTCCGCCGGACTGCATCTCACCCACCGCCTGGAGAACGGCTTTCTCGCCGTCTCGCCGAACTTTCTGCGGGCCTATTACACGCGGCCGGAAATCCACCCGATCGAGGAAAGCTGCCCGGCGGAGCATCACCTCTTCGAAAAGCTGATGGAAACCCCTGACGCGGCGGTGACCGAGGCGGAGATTGCCGAAATCGCCGATGCCGATACGGCCGACAATTACCGCATGCTTCTGGCCTATCGTGATCATCTTCTGGCCGCCGGTTCGCTGGAAGCCGGCTATCTCGGACTGTTTCAGAACGGTGCTCCGCGCGTGCCGCCGGTCTTTTACGAGCAGCTGGTCCATGTGATCCTTTCCTCGCTTCTGATTGGCGAGAGCGACCCTTTCGTGCTGCGCGCGAGCGAGATCTTTTTTCGCGACCAGAACGTGATGACCGAGGACGGCCAGCTGACCCTCGCCGACGCCGAGGTTGTGGAGATGTATTCCCAGTCGCGCGGCATGGGCGGGCTCGGCTCGCTGCTCGCCGAAGCCGGCACGCCCATGCGGGACGTGACGCTCGACGTACTCACCGAAGAGACCGCGAAGACCTATCTCCTGCGCGCCGATCATTTCAACTTCGCGCTCGATTTCCGGTTCACGCAAGCGGGGCAGGACGCCTTCGCACGCATCGTGGAGCGCTGGGTGACCCATTTCGTCCAGCTCCCGGTGCGGGTTCAGGCCATGCAGTCGATCGCCGACAGCCGGTGGTCCTGGCATATCGGGCTCGATGCGGTGTCAACGCAGCTGCTCAACGCGCTTTATAACGGGGAGAGCGTGGACGAGGCCGCCAGTTCGCGCTTCGTCGCGCTTTTCCGCATGGAAATTCTGGACCAGAGCCGCGTCGTCGACGGGATGCGTGGGAAGCCGGTCTATCTCGGGCTTGCCATGACGCCGGATCGCCTTTTGCGCTGCAAGCCACAAAACCTACTGACCAATCTGCCGCTGAAAGCGGTCAGGAACTGAACCGGGAGGGCCCATGGCCGCGACGTCCAAGAAACTCGTCAATTCCGGCGTGATGCGCCTCGTGGCCGTGGCGCTTGCCGTGGTGCTGGTGCTGATCGCCGCTTTCATCTGGCTGAATGCCGGGCCCTGGGTCCAGACCGTGTCGGAGCGGGCCGAGGAGCTTCAGGCTTACACAACGTCGAGCGCTGTCCAGTCCTGCATCGAGAACCGCTCGGCGAACATCGTGCAGCTGGTCGAAGACGGCCTGATGACCTCAGAAGCCGGCAGGGATGCGCGCGAGGATATCGAGGCGACCTGCGCTGCGCGCGGCGAGCCGCGCGACCTTCGCGAAAGAACGCGCAACCAGATGCTTCAGGAGTGACGGCGGCGAACCTGAAATCATCGGTCCCATCCGCCGCCGGTCTCATACGAAATCCGTTCGATCGCTTCGCGATAGCGGATTTGAAGAACACTTAACCGCCGCGGGGGCTCTGATATCGTCCCCGACTTAACTAGCCGAAAACGGTATCAGTCGCCTGAGAAGAAATCCTCCACGGTCAGGCCCCTCTTCTCGGCGGCGATGTAATCCTCCGTCGTGCGGGGGCGCGAGCGGTGGGCGATGGCAAAGGGATCGCCACCGTCGGCGGCAAGCGCTTCCAGTCGGCAGCTGTCGCACATGCGCAGGAGCTGTTGACGCTCCTCGCTCTTGAACATCCAATGCTTGCCGGCGAGCGTCTTCGAGACTCGCTCCAGCATGCCGCGCGCGACGAACGGCTTGCCGCAGCTGATGCATTCGGCGGGCTCGTCTTCGTTGAGCGTGACGGGCCGCATCACCTCTGGCGAGAAATTGTAGCGCGCTTCCAGCGTGATCGCGCTTTCGGGACAGGTCGCCGAGCAGATGCCGCACTGGACGCAGGCCGATTCCACGAAACGCAGCTCCGGCTTGTCGGGATTGGCACGCAGCGCGTCCACCGGGCAGGCGGAAACGCAGGCCATGCAAAGCGTGCAGGCACTCTTGTCCACATGGATCGTGCCGTAGGGCGCGCTTGGCGGAAGGTCGATCAGATCAGTGCTGCGTGAGCCAGCCTCTGCAAGCTGCTGGATGCCGGTTCGGGCGACGTCGCGCTTGGAGCCCTTGGCGAGGATGCTACCGCGTGCGATTTCCGCCGCTGTGACCTTTTCATAGAGCAGCGCTTCTACCGCATCGGGATCGCGCTCCTCGACGATCCGTACGCGTCCAGCCCCATGGCCGAGGCCGGCAAGGAGCGCATCGACGAGTGCGATTTCCTCGCCCATGGCGGCGGTTTCGTCGCCGCGGCGTGGATCGACGAGCACAACGATCGAGCGGAAGCCGGCATCGAGAGCGGCAACCATCAGGTCGTGGCCGATCCCGGTGGTGGAGTGCTGGGGCAGGGAAAGCACATTGGCCGGCAACCCCCGGCCAAGTCGCGCCATGGCGTTGATCAGCTCCTGGCCGTGGCGTTCGTCGTGAAGGAGAAGAACCGGCTCGGTTCCCCCCTCTGCGAGATAGGTGGTCGCTAGCGTCTGGACCTGTTCGATGAGCTGCGAGCGCTGGGGGTAGGTGTAGGAGACCGCGCCCGTAGGGCAGTGGGCCGCGCAATTGCCGCAACCGCCGCAGATCGCCGTGTCGATCAGCACCTCGTCGCCGACCGGTGTGATGGCACCGGGCGGGCAGGCGTCGATGCACTTCGTGCAGCCTGTCTTCTTCGAGCGTTCATGGGCGCAGATCGAGGCGTCATAGGTGACGTAGATCGGCTTTTCGAACTCGCCCTCGAAGGCGCTGGCCTCGAAGATCGCGCGCATGACGGCGGCCGGATCGCGCGGATCGGCGCGCATATAGCCGTCCCGCCCGGCAGGCCGGGCAAAGAGCGGGGTTTCCCCGCTGAAATCGACGATGACGCTGCAGCTCGACTTCGCGCCGTTGCGCGGCATGGCGAACTGGGGTTCGCCGCGCGAGGAGGGGAGCATGGCCGCATAATCGTCGACGGTCACTTCGAAGCGGCCGAGGGTGCCGCTGGCCGCGGTAACCTTGCCCTTGAAGATCGGGAAGTCGAGAACCTCCGGCAGGATGATATCGTCCGCGTCACTGACGAGAAGCGTCACCGACAGATCGCGGTTGAGGAGCTGCGCCGCATCGAGCGCTGCCTGGCCCTTGCCGATGAGTAGACAGAGACCGTCGCTTTCGACGGTTCTGAGGCGGGCGGGCTTGCCCTCGATGGTGGCGGCTGCCGTCAGCGCCGCCATCTTGGGCGCGACATTTCGCTTGTCAGCCGTCCAGCCGGCTGCTTCGCGAATGTTGAAGAAGCGGGCGACGCTGCGCTCCTGCTCGTCCGCGATCTCGGCAAAGAGCGGGCTTTCCTGCGTACAGGCGACCATCACCTCGTCGCCCGAGGCGATCGCGCTTTCGAAGGCGGCAATGCCGGTGCGGCAGAGATGGGTGTGAACGGGAAGCGGTTCGCCGCCGAGCGCGCGCCCGATGGCGGCGCCGTCGACACTCATCGACTTTTCGCAATTGCAGACGAGAACCTGGCGACCGGTCGATGCCATATGATGATGTTTCCTTTATGCGTGCCAGAGCGGGCAACACGCGCAAAATGATAAGTGGCGCCGCCCCGGCTGACTTTAGAACCGATTTAACCTAGAAATGGCGAGGAAAAAATGGCTTTCGATCAAGACGTTCGAGAGTCGCAGCCGAAAGGAATGGCCGCCATTGTCCCGCGAACTGACGATCAAGCTTGGTGTTCTCGCCGAAAAGCGCCGGCCCAAATCGCGCTGGGTGAAGGAAATCTGGGTGCCGGTCGGTGTCATGCCGCCATCGGATGGCTTCGTGGTCGGCCACGAAATCATGCGCGACGAAGAGCGCACGCGCTATTTCATGGGCGTTCACGAGCTGACCGTCCACGCGACCGAGACCGAAGCCTATGTCCATAATTTCAACGCGCACGTGCCAGCGCTGTTCGTGGCGCTGCGAAAGACGACGAGCCCGGATCATCCCTTGCCGTGGTTCGTCCATGTGGTGACGGCCTCGCCCTATCTTGCGCAGGACCTCGATGACAGCGGCGAGGAAATCGTCGAGCGCGTCGCGATGCCGCCCGAGATCGAGAGCGTGCTCAAGGACTTCTGCAACCGCCACCACACGGAGGAGGTCTTCAAGAAGCGCCGCCGCGACAAGGTGGACATGGAGGAGCAGCTGTTCGGCAAGGAACCGATCTTCGAGCGTCCGGGCCCTTCCTTGAGCAGTGAGGGCGGTGAGGGTCAGTCCAATGGCTGAGGGCGAGACCGAAGGCAGCTTCCTGTCGCGCTGGTCGCGGCGAAAGCGCGCGGTGGTCGAGGAAGAGGCCGCATCCGAGATTGCTCCGGCTGAAGACCATGCCGACGATCCGGAAGCCCTGGCCGAGGCGGAGGCGCGTTTTGCCCGCGAGGCCGAAGAGCTTGCCGAGATGGAGCTCAATCGTCAGGCTGCGGAAGCGATCGATATCGAGACCCTGCAAAAGGGCGACGATTTCTCGGCGTTCTTCAAGAAGGGCGTGCCGCAGCTCTTGAAGCGTCAGGCGATGCGCAAGCTCTGGACGACCAATCCGGTCTTTGCCAATCTCGACGGGCTGAACGACTATGACGAGGATTTTCGCAATCCGGCGCATAATGTCTACAAGTCGCTCTGGCAGGCAGGTCGGGGTTTCCTGAGCGAGGCCGAGCAGACTGCACAACAGCTGACCGGGCGGCTTCGCATCGGGGACGATGCATCGGGGGTGGCTGCTGCGTCCGAGCCGCCGGAGGTTATCGCCGAGAACGAAGCGGTGGACCAGAGGGCCGAGGCCGGACTTGCTGAAAACACCGGCGAGGCTCACGCCGAGGCGGATGGGGCAGAGCCGGTTCTATCCATCGCCGAGGTGGAGGCAGAGCCCGGCACCGCAGAGGTTGAGCCGGACATCGCCGAAGCTGCGGAGCAGAAACCCCAGCCGGACGAGGAAGAGCCGGCGGTTCGCCGACGCGTGTCCCTGAGGCGGAGGCTGGCGGGCTAAAACGCCGGACCGAAAGTCGCTTCCGGTTTTCGGGAAATTCGATGCGCAACCAGCAAGGTAGGAATATCAGATCCAATTCGGATATTGGGTCTGATGCTCCTATGCCGAGGGGCCTTTGAAGCCAACGGTTTCATAAGGCCGCCGGGAGCCCGAGCGGCGCCTGAGCCAATCGTCGGACGAAAATTGACCTGCGGGGTCAATTCATTTGTCCGGCGGTCTGATACGCCTGCCCATGATGTCACCGGACCGGCATCGATCCGCCGGGTTTACACGTCCGGGTCGGCGAGGTGATTGCGCAGCATCTCCTTGTAAATGCCGGCCATCTCTTCGACGAAGGTCTCGTCGTCCTCGATCTCGCGGATATTGCGGGCGACGAAGGCGTTGTAACGGGCCGCGCCGTAGAGAAACGCCATATGGATATCGGTCGCGGGCTGCTTCTTGTTGGCGCGGTTCGCAACATCGATGAAGCGATCCGCGAGCCGCACGAAGGCTTCACCGGAGATGGGCCTGGGCGCGGGCGCGCCGGCGTCTGGATCGCTCTTGGAACGGGATGTCATGTTTTCTTGTCCTCCAGTGGCGCTCAGCATGGGATTTACGAGAGACCCGTGGCGTCGTGGCCTTCAATGCCTTATCAGACGGCACGAGCGAGGCGACAGCGGCAGTGCCGCGATGCGCCGAAAAACCCCCATTTCGATTCGCGCCCCTCTTCTTCGTGACGGAGGACATCGCGATGCGAGACGAGCAGCGAGACATAGAGATTGGCCATCGACAAGGATAGCATTCGCGAGCAGCTTCGCCGCGTGAAAGGCCCTGATCTGACCGGCAATATCGTCGATCTGGGTCTTGTTTCGGAAATCTTCGCCAGCGATGGCAAGGTGTTCTTTTCACTGACCGTTCCGGCCGACCGGGCCGAAGAGCTGGAACCCTTGCGCGTTGCCGCCGAAAAAGCGGCGATGACCGTTGAAGGCGTCGAAAAGGCCGTCGTGGCGCTTACCGCCGAGGCCAAGGCCTCGGGTTCCGGTGCTGCGCGGCCCCCGGCCCAGCCGGTGCGACCGGCTCCGACGCGCGATCAGGCCGCCGCCGTGCCGCCGCCGATGGCAAAACGCGCCCAGAGCGCGGCACCGACTCCGGAAAAGGCGAACGTGCCGGGCATCAATGCGATCATCGCCGTTGCCTCGGGCAAGGGCGGCGTCGGCAAGTCGACGACATCGGTCAATCTGGCGCTTGGGCTTGCAGCGAACGGGCTGAAGGTCGGCATTCTGGACGCCGATATCTACGGCCCTTCCATGCCGCGCCTTCTCCACATTTCCGGGCGGCCGCAGCCCGTGTCCGGACGCATCATCCGGCCGATGGAGGCCTATGACATCAAGGTCATGTCCATGGGCTTCCTCGTCGACGAGGAAACGCCGATGATCTGGCGCGGGCCGATGGTGATCTCGGCGATCACCCAGATGCTGCGCGAGGTGGAATGGGGCGAGCTCGACGTTCTGGTGGTCGACATGCCGCCGGGGACTGGCGATGCCCAGCTGACCATGGCCCAGAACGTGCCGCTCGCCGGCGCGGTGATCGTCTCGACGCCGCAGGATCTGGCGCTGATCGATGCCCGCAAGGGGCTTGCCATGTTCCGCAAGGTGGACGTGCCGATCCTCGGCATCGTCGAGAATATGAGCTATTTCCTCTGCCCCGACTGCGGCGGACGGCATGATATCTTCGGTCATGGCGGCGCGAAACGCGAGGCCGAGCGGATCGGGGTGCCATTCCTGGGTGAGATCCCGCTCGACATGCGCATCCGGGAGACCTCGGACGGTGGCACGCCGATCGTCGTCGCCGACAAGGACGGCTCGCACGCTGCAATCTACCGCGACATCGCCTCCAAGGCGTGGCAGCGTGTGGAGGAAGAGCGCGGCATGGTGAGCGCCCCCTCGATCGTGTTCGAGTAGGAGATCAGAAAAGCGTTTCGTAGGGAATGAAGGCGACCATGTCGCCTTCAGCGATCTCGGTCACGTCCTCGGGAAGCTCGACGAGACCGTCGGTGCCGACGAGCGAGGAGATGAGGCCGGCGCCTTCCCTTGGGAACTTCACCGCCTCTGTCAGGCCATCCTCACCGGTGCGCAGGCTGGCGCGGACATATTCGCGCCGGTCCTTCTTCTTGCGATAAGCGAAGGCGGCGCGAAGCGGCAAAGCATGCGCTGCCGGCGGAGTGCCGCCGCCGAGTGCGAGGATCGCGGGCCGCGCCACATGGGCGAAGGTGACGAAGCTTGCGACTGGATTGCCCGGCAGGCCGATCAGCGGCGTACCGGATACAATCCCCATGGCGACCGGACGCCCCGGCTTGATGGCGATGCGCCAGAGGACGAGCGATCCGGTGTCCTGAAGCGCGTCCTTGACAAAATCGGCATCACCCGTGGAGACGCCGCCAGAGGTGAGGATGAGATCGTGATCCTGAGCCGCTTCGGTAAGCGCGGCAGCGATCGCCGCGTGATCGTCGCGCAGAATGCCGAGATCCGTGACTGCGGCCCCGAGGCGTCGCGCCATGGCGATCAGCATCGTGCGGTTTGAATCAAAGAGCTGCGCCGGGCCGCGCGTTTCGCCCGGTTCCGTCAATTCGTTGCCGGTGGAGAAGATCGCGACCCGCACGCGGGCACGCACGGTCAGCTGCGTCAGGCCCAAAGCGGCGGCGAGGGCGATATCCTGCGGTCGCAGTCGCCGGCCCGCATAAAGAACCGTTCGCCCTTTCGAGACGTCTTCGCCGGCCGGACGGGTGTTCGCGCCGCGCTTCAGACCAGCTGGCAGGCTGACGCGGTGGTCGTCGACGAGCTGGACATCTTCCTGCATGTAAACGGTATCGGCGTTCTCCGGCATCGGCGCGCCGGTGAACACCCGCGCGGCGCTGCCTGGCACGAGCCGTTTGGGCGCGGTGCCGGCCTGGATATGGCCGGACACCGAAAGCGTGGTTTCGCCCTCTCTCGGGATCGAGGCACCGCAGATCGCGTAGCCGTCGACCGCCGAATTGGCGAAGGGCGGCAGGTCGAGCGGTGCGGCGACATCCTCGGCAAGGATCCGACCATCGGCGTTGCTCAAGGATACGGTTTCGCTCGAGCCGACCGCGTGTAGGCGCTCGCGAATGAGGGCTCCTGCCTCCGCGACCGACATCATAGGCCCGCCAAAGGCAAAGCAATCGTCGGAAAGTTGCGCCATGGGGTCGGCATATCCTGAAAATGTTGTTTTCTATCCGCCCCTTAGCAAAGAATGGCGGGTCGCTCCAGCCTCTTTCCGTCAGCGAAATAGTCCCGATTTTCCAACATCCGTTAGCGTCATTACCAGTGGAGGCGGCACCCGATCAGGAGGCTGGTTCAAAACCGGCGTCTCGAAGCGCCTGACGGCCTTCGTCCGAATTGAGGGTCTCGACGAAGCGGCGAACCGATGGCCGTTCGGCCCGCGACGATCGAAGGGCGAAATCGTAAAACTCCTTGGCGATCGCGATGAAGCCGAGATCGGAGGCTCGTGATACAGGCTCGATCGTCACGCCCCAGTCGGCGCGCTGCTGGGCGACGGCGACGGCGACCGCGTTATGGGAGCGCGGCTGGTTGGAGTAGCCGGCCGGGTGCGCGCCCTTGAGTAGCCCATCGATGAGGATGCGGGTGCCCGAACCGCTATTACGATTGACCATCAGGCATTCGGGATCGGCGAGCGCCGCCTGAAGCGCGTCCTCCAGGCTTTTTCCTTCGAACCGTACATCGCCCTTGCGGAAGACGAGGCCCTGCATGCGACGCCAGCCGGGTATCAACGTCAGGTCATCGCCGAGAAAAGGGGAGTTGTACCGCCCGGTCCTTGCATCGAGAAGATGGATCGGTGCGAGATCGCATTCGCCGCGCTTGACCGCCTGTAATCCGCCAAGGCTGCCGATGGCGATCGACCGGGCGGCGATATTGTCTCGGACAAGCAGGCTGAGAATGCGGTCGAGGCCCGTGCAGTGGCTGCCGATCACGACGAGATCGGGCAGCTGGAGATTGGGCGAAAACAGCGAAACGTCACCCGTCTTGCCGGCCGGCCATTCGTCGGCGAGCGGATCGATGCGCACGAATCCATCGGCCTGGGTAAAGGAGGTGATCGCGCCGGAGCCCTTGCCGGTCGGATAGGCGACGAGCCCATCTTCGCCGCTGACCAGCGAGACCATGGCAAATTCCGCACGGCCGAGTTCGGAGGGGATCTGTACGGCGACACGCGCGGAGGCGGACGCATCGGAACGCGGCGGCAGGCCTGCGAGACGCCTGAGCACCGGCACGATCATATCCTGGAAGGTAAAGATCGCGGAGGTGGGGAACCCGGGCAGGACCACGATCGGCTTACCGTCCGCGACCGCAAGGCAGAGGGGCTTGCCGGGCTTCAGCGCGACGCCGTGGGCGATGACGCCGGGCTCGCCGAGGCGTTCGAGAATACGATAGGTGACGTCTCCGTGCCCCTTCGACGTGCCGCCGGACAGGACCAGCATGTCATGGTTTCTCAGCCCGTCGCGCATGGCGGCTTCGAGCCGGACCTCATCGTCGGGGAAGGCGCCCAGAAAGTGGGCGTTCGCGCCGTTTTCGCGGATCGTCGCGCAGACGATCGCGCCATTGGCATCATGAACCTGGGCAGGGCCCGCCGTCTCTCCCGGCTGAACGAGTTCGTCGCCTGTAGAAAGCACAGCGACCGAAGGCTTTTGGATGACCCGGACGCGATCGAGGCCGCAGGCGGCCATCATGCCGATTTCGGGCGGGCCGATGCGTGCGCCGGACCGCAGGAAGGTTTCCCCGCGCGCAAGATCTGAGCCGGCAAAGGCGATGAAGCGGCCGGGCGCGAGCGAGCGCGCGACCTCGATCCGGACGCCGTCCAAAGGCTCGGTGTGTTCGATCATCAGTACGGCATCAGCACCGCGGGGGATGACGCCGCCGGTGGAAATTGGCGTCGCGGTGCCAGGCGAGACATCGAGCCGAGGCGCAACGCCGCATGCAAGAACCTCGTCGTTGAGCGTGAGGGCGACGGGCCGTGTTGGGCCGGCCTCCGCCAGATCCTCGGCCCTGACGGCGAAGCCGTCGACATTCGCGCGATCGAAGCCCGGCACATCCCTGGGCGAGATGATATCCTCGGCTAGGACACGGCTGAGCGCATCACCGAGCGAGACGATCTCGGTTGGCAGATCGCGCGGGAACAGGGCGGCTTCGAACCGCGAAAGTGCTTCTTCACGCGAAAGAATGGTGAGGAATTGCGACTGGGGCGCGGCTCTTGAGGTTTTGGAGGTTTCGCTCACGCGTGTTCCCTGAAGAGGTTAGCCGTAATCGTCGTGCCCGCCGCATAGCCTTCCGATGCGGCCGGAAACAGCGCCCACGCATCGAACAGCGTCAGCGACGATAAGGGCAAGGTGCCGATGGCAATGGGCATACACGATGTCCCCTCGCGCCTCAGCAAAGCAAGCTCGGCAAAGCCGATTTGGGAGGTGATCTTGCGGGTGAGCGAGAGATATCCCGTCTCGGGCTCCGGCGACCCGGACAATCGTCTGAGAGCCGGAAGAAGCAGTGTGAGTGCGATGGCGAATGCGTCCGGCGCGCGACCGGACATGGCAAGGACCGGCGTTCTGCCGATCGTACCGAGCGCTGTCGTCCTGCCGGGATGAATGGCGAGGCGATGGGCCTCTAGGGTTCCCGCCTGCCGGATAGCATTGGCGATCACGTCGTCCGGGCCGTCGCCGGTTGCGCCGATGGTGACGATCAGGTCGGCTTTCGCATCTTGGAAGGCGTTGGCGACGGCTTCGATTTTGCGCGGTGCGCGGTCGATGGATAGGTGTGCGCCTGCCTCTTCGATGAGCGCGCCGATAAGGGTGGTGGTCGGTCCCGGCTCGGCGCTGTCTGACACATCGATCAGCCGAACCGCCGGTCGTCGCACCATCAGCTGCGACAAGCCTGCCGCCTTCGCCAGCGCAATCGTTGTCGCATCCACGAGATCGCCGCGTCGAAAGAGTTGCGCGCCTTCACAGACATCATCCCCCACCCGCAGTACGCCGGCGCCGGGAGCCGCTGAAACGCGGACCTCTGACATCGGGCCGTCGAGCGAGACGAACTTGTTCTCCACCACGCAATCGCATCCCTCAGGCATCGCCTCACCAATGGCGACAAAGGCCGGCGGCGGCATCAGCATGGCGGGCGCATAGGCAGAGGCCGATACGAGACTGGCGGAGGCCATCGCCCAGCCGTCGAGCGCGGCGCGATCCACCTCGGGGACGGCATGGGGGCTTACGGCCGCTTCGGCGACGATACCGCCTCGACCATTGGCCCGGATATCGGTGCCGCGCCCCGGCGGCCCGCCCAAATCGATCCTTATCGGGGCGAGAAGCGAAAGGCGCGCAAGCCAGCGCTCGCTCGTCTCTGCAAAGGGGAAGAGACCTGACCGTGAAATAGGAAGCTCATTCATCGCTTTAAGCTGATGCCATTAAAGCGCGCCTGCAACAATGGTTGCTCCGGTGGCTATCGGTCTCGCCTGTCGGACGCGACGATCTCATGCGGCAACAGCGCAGCCTTTAGGAGGCGTCGGGCGGCGCGGGCTATTCTTCGGCCTCAGCCTCGTCGGTATCCCGGAACGCGATCGTGACCGACAGCCCGTCCGAGCCGTCCACCTCGATCGTTCCATTGATCTTGCGCACGCAGCCCTCGACCACCCTCCAGCCAAGGGAGCGGGACTCCTTCAGGGAGGCCGCCCCGCCCGGCAGGCCGGGTCCGTTGTCCTTCACGCATAACAGGATCTGCGCATCGCTCTTTTTCGCCGAGACTTCGACCCTGCCGTCGGCTTCGGCATTGCTTGCGGCATATTTCCGCGCGTTGGTCAGGAGTTCGTTGACGATCAGCCCGACCTCGGTCGCGGTGTCGAACGAGACGGTCAGGGGTTCGCAATTGACGTCGATCGTCAGCCCGCCTTCGTCGAAGGCGATGCGCAGGCGATCGGCGAGGGTTTCGATATGCGCTTTCAGATCGACGCGGGAAACATCGTCCGCCTGGTGCAGTAGATTGTGGGCGTTGGCGAAGGCCTGAATGCGTCCGGTCAGTTCGGTGAGCGCGGTCTTCGTCTCCGCATGCTCGGACTGGCGCGCCTGCATGAGTGCCAGCGACTGGATGATCGCGAGATTGTTCTTGGTGCGGTGATGCATCTCGCGAAGCAGGAACTGCTGCTCCGCCAGCGCATCGCGAAGCGCCCGGTTCTGTTCGCTCAATTCTTCGACCGGAGAACCGTGAGTGGCCTGAACCAGAGCTTCCGCCGCGCTCTGGGCCAGCTTGACCGGCGCGAGCGTGCTCTTGAGGTTGAGGGTCAGATCGATAAGCGTGCCCGAGCGGCCGGTTTCGATCGCGAAATCGTCCACGAGCTTGCGCGACCCGTTGAGGCCGAGACCCGGACCCTTGTGGGATTGATGCCGCCCGCGCATCATCCCGTCGATATCGCTGATGCCGGTGCCCTTGTCGTGAATGCGGGCGAGCAGCCGAAGACCGAGGGCGGTCTCGTGGAACGAAAACTCGGCGACGCCGCCTTCGGCATATTGCAACGCGTTGCGCGCGATCTCCGAGACGGCGGTCGCGAACCGGATCTGGTCACGGCTCGGTGCGTCGCCGACCTTGGCGATCAATCGGGCCGCGCGCCGGGCATGCGAGACGTCGCCGTCCTGCGCGAGGCTGATCGAGGTGACCACGGCCTTCACGCGCGCGACCTCGCGACGACGATGCCTGCATCGTCGCTACCGCGACGTTTGAGCTTGTAGAGCGTCGCGGCGATGATGTCGGCACCTCGATAATAGAGCGCGCCAGGCTCTTGCACCTTCGATGCCGTCTTCAGACCGTCGGTTGAAAGGATGAGGATCGCGTCCTCGGTCCAATCATATTCGCCGATCCGGGGTCGGCGGCTGCCGGCGCCCACGATGCCGGGCTGGGAGGCAATGCCGTGGCGCTGGCCCGAGGGCATGACGATGTCGCCGCGCACATTGCCGAGGCCGAGCGCGCGCAACCGTCCCTCCGCATGGGGGATCTCGACGAACAGGGCTGCAGCACCGCGCGATCCGGTCATGGCTTCGGATACGAAGGCCTCGATCTCTTCCAACGGGCGCTTGCCGGCTTCTTCGAACGCCTCTCTGCCGCTTTCTCCGTCGCGCGCGGCCGTCGGACCGTGCCCCAGAACGTCCATCAGCATGATGACCGTGCGATCTTTTTCCCGGCGCATCGCCCAGGCATCCCCGCCGCTGGTGAAGCCCGGTTTGGGGACGATCACGCCAGCGACATCCAGGGTCTTGGCGGGGACCTTTTTCTGCGCGCCGATGGTGGCAACCACGGTCGTGCCCTGAGGGGCGCTGAAGATGTCGAACCGGTCGGCCTGGCGCTTCATGGACCCCAGACCACCCCCGATGCCGCGATCGGTCTCGCCGGATGTTGTAAAGCCGTCCACCATCGCCGCTTCCACGCTCGCGATACCGGGACCCTGATCGACGGCGATGACTTTCACGCAGGGCGACTTTTCAGATCCGATGCCGTCGAGGAGAAGTTCACCGTCGCTCGCATGGCGGACGAGATTGGTGCAGGCCTCCGTCACGACGATCGCCAGCCGGTCGAGATCGGCCTCCGCAAGCCCGACGCCTTCGCCGATCTGAAGCGCGGTGCGGCGCGCGGCGCCTACCTGGCTCTCTTCCTGGATGGGTAAGGAAATCATCGTGCTCTGCATTCCAATGTGACGGTGGTGCCGGAATCGGCGGCCGACTGGATGTCGAAACGATCCACCAGCCGTCTGGCTCCACCCAGTCCGAGGCCAAGGCTCTTGCCCGTACTGTAGCCGTCACTGAGCGCCGTCTTGACGTCGGCGATGCCCGGGCCACGATCGGTGCAGATCGCAATGGCGCTCTGCCGGCCGGCCTCGGTGGAAATCTCGAAGCTCATCACGCCACCATGGCCGTAGATTACGGCATTTCGAGCGATCTCGGAGACGGCGGTGACGAACTTCGTCTTTTTGATCGCCGAGGCCCCGATCAGTGTCATGATCCGGCTGGCCTCCTGCCGTGCATAGGCAACGTCCCCCGTCTGCGACAGGGTAACGGATCGCACATCTGTACTCACAAGCCCTTGAGCCGCCGCTTGGCCTTGATCATGGCGATGGCCTTGTCGGCGTTGAGGGCCGTCTCCACCCCTTCGAGCGTCATGCCCAGTTCCACGAGCGTCATGGCGACCGCCGGCCGCATGCCGACGATGATCGTGCGGGCATTCATGATGCCGGCCATCTGGGCCATCGCGCCAAGCATGCGTCCGGCGAAGGTGTCGACGATTTCCAGGCTGGAAATATCGATGATCACGCCATGGGCGCTTTTGCGCGAGACCTCTTCCACGAGCTGGTCCTGGAGGGTCACGATGTCCTGGTCGTCGAGATCGTCGCGGATTGCGACGATGACGCAGCCGCTGACCGTGATCATGGGGGTGGTGTTGCTGCCTGCGTTCATGCGCTTACAGCTTTCCTGGTGTCTGGCCTGAGCGTTCGAACGCGTAGGAGAGGCCGCTTTGCAGGTCGATGCGGGTAATGATGTTGGGAAGATCGACGCCGAGATTGACGACCGTCTGGGCGATCTTGGGGCTGATGCCGCAAATGACGCATTCGGCGCCCATGAGCCGAACAGCGGAGGCCGTCTTGAGAAGATGCTGGGCGACCAGCGTATCGACGGTGGAAACGCCGGTGATGTCGATGATGGCGACTTCGGCCTCCCACTGGACGATCGACTCCAGAAGGTTCTCCATCACGGTCTGGGCACGGAAGGAATCCAGCGTTCCGATCAGCGGAACGGTGACGATGCGATCCCAGATCTTCACCACCGGTGCCGAGACCTCGGTCATCTCGGCACGCTGGCGCTCGATGACCGCTTCGCGCTTCTTGACGAGGGTTTCGATGGCGTGAAGGACGATCTGGTCGATCACCCGCGTGGTGTTCCAGATCTCACGGATGAGGACGCGTGGCTTGTCCGCGAGTTCGGACTGGAGAATTTCGAACAGCGGTTGCTTCAGGGAGGCTATGAACCACCCCATTTCGGTGGTCGACACGCCGCGCTGGGTGCGGTTATCGGCGATCTCTTCCAGTACATCCCGCACAGGCTCCCAGCTGGGATCCGCCATTTCCGCCAACTCGGCGCTGGTGTGACTTGGCAGGACCTGCGCCAGAACATTGAGCAGGTCGCGGCTCTGCTTTTCGGAATCTTTCGCGGAGACGAGATCGGTGCGCTTGACGCCCTCTTTCGCCTGCACCTTCAACCAGCCGGACAGGACCTTGTCATAGTTTTCCGTCAGGATCGATGCCGTCGTCACGTCGTTCGCCATATCATGCTCTCGTCAAAGGGTTTGGTTGCCTATGACGTGTCTTGTCGCAAGAGGCAAATCGTCATGTCGACGAACATTTGAGCGTTTGAATTCCGGCGGCTCCGTTTTTGGTCCTGAATGCGGTCGCGCACCTGCCGACAGCCTGTTCGCCGATGCTGATCCTATTGATGCCCATGTCCGGCGAACGATCGGGCCAGCGCTTTTAAGAGCGCGCTCGCGGCATGTCGATGACCCGGCGATTGGGCCACGGAGACTGCCGGGGCATCAAGGCTGATGGAGCCGGACACGAAATCATGCCGCCGGACGAACCCGGCGGCATTTCTTCCCGCAAAGGCCGTTCGGAAAGGACAGGGGTCAGGCGACGTTCCTGCCGCCTCCGTCGAAAGCGTTGCGGACCCGTGCGTCCAACGCCCGCGCGCCATGGGTTCCGGACTTCTGGCCTGTATTCGTCCGCGATGGGACTGACTTGCTTGTGCGGAATTCGCCCATCAGTTCGCGCAGGCGTCCGGTCTCCTCCTGCAGGTTCTGGGCCGCTGCAGTCGTCTCTTCGACCATTGCGGCGTTCTGCTGGGTTGCCTGATCCATTTCGCCGGCTGTCGAGGACAATTCGCGAAGCGTGTTGCCCTGCTCGACCGCGGCTTCCGTGATTCGCCTCACGAGGGCGCTCACCTCTTCGACGCGGGCGACGATGGCCTCCAGCGACTTGCCGGACTTCTGGGCAAGACGCACGCCGTCCTCGACCTCTTCCGTCGAAGAGCTGATGAGCGTCTTGATTTCCTTTGCCGCTTCCGCCGAACGCTGGGCCAGCCCGCGAACCTCCGAGGCAACGACCGCGAAGCCGCGACCGGCTTCGCCCGCCCGGGCCGCCTCGACGCCCGCGTTGAGAGCGAGGAGGTTCGTCTGGAAGGCAATCTCGTCGATCACGCCGATGATGCCGCTGATCTTCTGGGACGACGCTTCGATGCCTGTCATGGCCCGGATCGCCTCGGAAACGACCTCACCGCCGGCTCGCGCTTCCTTCAGGGCATCCTCGGACGCGGACTGGGCCTGATGGGCGTTCCGCGAGTTCTCGGTCACGCCCTGCGTGACCTCCGAAAGTGCCGCGACCGTCTCTTCGAGACTGGCAGCCTGTTGTTCCGTGCGCCGCGAAAGGTCTGAAGCAGCGCTCGTGATCTCGTCCATGCCGCGACCGATCGTGCCCGTCGAATTCCCAACCCTGACGAGGGCATCGTCGAGGCGCTCGATCGCCTCGTTGAAATCGACGCGAAGCTGATCGAGTTCCGGGACCATGCGTTCGTTGATACGAGCGGAGACGTCGCCATCGCGCAGATTGCTGAGCGCTGCGCCCATGGCGGACACGGCGTTCACCCGTCCGGTGACGTCGGTCGCGTATTTCACGATCTTTACGATCTTGCCGTCCGCGTCCCGGATCGGATTGTAGCTGGCATGGAGCCAGACATCTTCGCCGTCCTTGCGGATACGGCGGAAGTCGCCGGTGTGAAAATTGCCACTGAGGAGCGTTTTCCAGAACTCTTCATAGGCCGGCGTCTTGGTCTCGGCAGCGTCCAGGAACAATGCATGTTCGCGGCCGACGATCTCGTCCAGTGTATATCCGGTTGCCTTGAGGAAGTTCTCGTTTGCCGAGATCACCTTCCGATCGGTCGTGAATTCGATCACGGCCTGGGACCGGAGAATGGCAGCCGTCTTGAAAGAAAAATCGACGTTCTGGAGGCGAATGGCGGCATCCGACCACTCGACGACATAGGCGATGATCTTGTCGCGTTTCCTCAGCGGCGAGACATGGAGATCGAAAATCCGGGTACCGACCTTGATGGTGGCCGAATGAGGCTCTTTCATCGCTTCAAGCATGCGCCGCTGGTGCGACGGGTTTTTATGAAAGATGTCGATATTGCTGCCGACGAGCTTGTCGAGGTGAAAATTGGGCAGCTGCTCGCGGATCTCTGCGGAAGCCTCCGACAGGAACTCATGAAGCTCAGGATTGAGATAGGTGATATTGAGCTTCTCGTCGGCCAGCATGATGTTCGAATGCAAGGCTTCGATAGCAAGGGATTTGATATCGCGATCGGAGGAGAACGGGTTCATTTGGGCGTCCAGGTTGGCGTTCGGACTGCCCTGCGGCCGTTGGAATGGTGAAAAGTCCGCGGGCTGAGATATGCAGTCGATATAAAGATCATGCTTGCTTAAGATATAGTATGGAGCGACTTAAGGAGCGGTTAATCGTGGCCTTGTGCTTTCGGCGAGAAGCCACCTCGCTTTGTTCGGGACGCTCCTGCTTTTTCCTACAGAATTCGCGGGCTTGCTCGGCGGTTAAGCGACCCTAAACGCTGCGCGTTGCACGAGGCTGTATAAACTAAGGCTGCCGAAGGGGAATGATGCCGCGTCCGGCTGGTTCAGTCCGGCCGTATCGAAGCCTCAAGCGGCGCCTGAGCCGTTAACTCGGACCCGAGCGTTTCACGGCTTGCGAGGCTGGTCAGATCACTTCGTCCATGCCCCAGTCATCGCTACGTTCACAGCTGCTCGGATCTTCACGCTTCGCTAATAATATGTAAGCGAAATGGAGATAGATTTCTCATTATAGTCTGGGAGGTCTTTACCGTCCCATGCCCTCCATATGCCCGAGCCCTCTCATCGCCTGCCTGAAGGGAAGTCTTCCTTGATTACCATACGGTCTCTTTCCGCAAAACTGATGTTGGTCGCCGGTGGGTCCGTCGCCGTGATCCTTGTCGGCGCCATTGCGCTTTCGGGTTGGTATACGAGCGAAAGTACGCGGGCTCTGGTCTTCGAGCAGGCGGAGGTGCAGGCCGATGCCGTAGCCAATACCATTTCCACTCAGCTGGCCATGGCCGTGTCCGCCGCCAAGGCGACGAGCGGTGCGATTGGCGCAGCGAATGCCCAGGGCATGCGTGAGCGCGAGACCGTGATGGCGATGCTGCGCGCCAATGTCGAGAACTACGACGTCATCTTTGGCAGCTGGATGGCCGAACGTCCCGGCGCTTTCGATGGCAAGAGCGCCGGAGGCGAGGTCGAGCCGCTTGCCGGGGCCAACGAGGATGGCGTCTTCGCACCCTATTGGACACGTGCCGCTGATGGCGGGATCGAGTTCTCCACCTTCAAAGCCGACTACGACGCCGCTTGGTACAAGCTTGCATCCGAGAGCGGGCGGGGAGCGATAACGGAGCCCTATATGGCCTCGGAGGTCAAGCAGCTCATGACCTCCATTGCATTTCCCGTTTCGGTGAACGGGCGAGAGATCGGGGTCGCGGGCGTCGATATCAGGCTCGATACGCTGAGCATGCAGCTCGAGGCCATGCAACCCTTCGGCGACGGCCGGGTCCTGCTCGTGTCGGGCGGTGGCAACTGGCTGGTCCCGCCGGTGCCGGACCTGATGATGAAGCCTTACGAGGGTGTTGGCGCAAGCGAATTGGCGGCAGCCCTTGCCGACGGCACCCCGCGTGTTCTCAACGCCATTCCCGGAACCGGTGGCGTCCCGGTGGAGCGCGTCATCTTCCCCTTTGCAGTGCCGGAAGGCGGCGCGGTCTGGGCGACCATCATCGACATCCCCACCGAGACCATCGCGGCCCCGATTCGCGCCGAAGTCTATTCCATGGTCGGTGGCGGTCTCCTGATCCTGCTCGTCGCTCTCGGCGCGATCTATGGGGCTTCCGTCAGCTTCGTGCGTCGACCGCTGGGCCAATTACTTCAGACCGTCTCACGGCTCGGTGCCAAGGACTATGCGACGCCGGTGGCAGGTCAAGCGCGCGGCGACGAGGTTGGAGCCCTTGCCAAGGCTCTGGAAGGCTTCCGCCACGCGCTTGCTTCCGGCGAGGCGGCGGAGGGCGCGGCCGTGGCCTCGCGCCGTGAAACCGAGCGCGAGCGCGCGGCTAATGCCGACGAGCAACGCGCGAAGGCCGAAGAGCTTCAGCATTTTGTCGGCGAGATCCGTCGCGCTTTCGACAAGCTCGCCTTGGGCGATCTCACGGTGCGGATGACGCGAAACGTCGCGCCTGAATACGAGGCGATCCAGAACCAGTTCAATCAATCCATCGAGAGGCTGGAAGGCGCCATCGGTGCCGTGGTCGTCTCAATCTCCTCGATTCGCGGCGGACTCGACGAGATCACGGTCGCGTCTAACGATCTCGCCAAGCGCAGCGAGCAGCAGGCTGCAGGGCTCGAGGAAACGACGGCTGCACTGACTGCGGTCGCGCAGGCAATCCATGACACGGCCCGAAGCGCGGAACGCGCACGCGGTTCCGCCGAGACCGCCTGCGGCGACGCCGAAAAAGGGAATCAGGTGGTCGGTGAAGCGATCAAGGCGATGGCGGCCATCGAGCGATCCTCTGATGAGATCGGGAAGATTATCGCGGTCATCGACGAGATCGCATTCCAGACCAATCTTCTCGCTCTCAACGCAGGTGTCGAGGCGGCGCGCGCGGGCGAGGCCGGCCGCGGCTTTGCGGTCGTTGCCTCCGAAGTTCGCGGGCTTGCCCAGCGCTCCGCAGAAGCGGCAAAGGAAATCAAGGCGCTGATTTCCCAGTCAAGCGAAGAGGTGGACAATGGCGTTGCCCTGGTGAGGGCATCGGGCAAGAGCCTTGAGGAAATCGTCGGGCAGATTTCGGCGATGACCCAGGAAGTCGCGACCATCGCCAGAACCGCGCACGACCAGTCCATCAGTCTTCGGGAGGTCTCCACCGCTGCCGAAGAGATGGACCGGATGACCCAGCAGAACGCGGCGATGGTCGAGGAAACCACGGCTGCGACTCAAACCCTCAGCTCCGAGACCAACCACCTCGGGGAGCTGGTCGAACAGTTCCAGACCACACGCTCACAAGGTGCCGGTCGTCGTGATGACAGGCCGTCTCGGCGCAAGGCGGCGTGATATCGGCTGACCTTTGCAACCATCGGCTTTCGGATGCGTCGTTATCCCCAGCGGTCTCTGGTCCCTTCGCCGGCACATTTTCCATAGGTGAGAGAACCTCACTGGCTCCTTGATCAAGGCAGGATATCGTGCAGGCCGGTACGCGCGACCGACGTCACGAAAATGCTGCCCCGTGTGGGAATGCGGAAGTTCGACAAATGTCGACAGGCGGCCCGTCGAACAGGCTACCTCGCCACTCGGGCAGCCCGGCACCCAGATATGGCTGCCGCGTCTTTGTCCGGTCCTTTCGCGCCATCGCGCTCCCAGAATTTCTTGAGGCAATAAGTCCGTCGGTTCGAGGCGACCGCCCCTGATTTCGCGCTTGCGTCCGGGCGGGCTGATGTGGGCTTCGCCGTGCCGGACGAATTCTCCACCCTCGATTTGCCGGACCGGCATCGTCCTGCATCCCGCCGCGCCGTTCCGCAAGCAGACATTCACGGGCGGGGTCGAGATGCTGCACGACGACTAAAGCAACGGGCGTGTCCTGGCCAGCGGCCGTGAGCATTTCGCGTATCGCTTCAAGGCCTCAGGCTGAAGCCCTCGTCGATGACGGGAACCGCGATCACGCTCTGTGCGCCCACTCGGTCTTCCTTCTCGATCGGTTCCGCAAAAGTTCAAAGGTGCATCGCGACTGTCCTGCCGGCCGCCGCGCTCTATCATTTCGCACCTCTTTGGCCGAATCGGACACGTTTTTGAGTGCACGGCCAACAACGAAGGAAATAAGGGAACAGTCCGTGGCCGCAACTCTGGAGCCGTCGCGGGCGAAATTCGCGGGTGCGGCGATGATGCCTTAAGCCGGTTCGGCGCAGACGCATCCTTTAAATGCGTTCTTGCGTGATGCCCAGCGGGATCAGACAAATGACGCGGGAGAGCCTGCGAATCGTAGGACTGCCGGTTTCCGTTTGACGCGTCGGCAAACCCGGACCCCGACCGATCTCATCTCATTCAAGGAGCGCACGTCCGCCATGCCGACGCTGTTCGATCTCGCGGCGATCCTGATGGTGCTCTCGGGGACCTTCGGATACCTCAACAAGCGCTATATCGGCCTGCCGAGCAATGCAGGCCTTCTCGTCCTTGCGCTCGTCTCCTCGATACTGGTGATCGCCGCCTCAAACCTCGCACCGGACCTCATCTTCACCAATCAGATTCGCCAGACCGTCGGCTCGATCAATTTCAACGAGACCCTGATGGAAGGCATGCTGGGCTTCCTTCTCTTCGCGGGGGCTCTGCATGTGGACTGGCAGTCGCTGAAATCCCGCAGCCTGTCCGTCGGCCTGATGGCGACTTTGGGCGTGCTCCTCTCGACGCTGATCAGCGGCACGGGATTTTACTATCTGTGCCAGTATGCAGGCATCCAGCTTGCCTTTAGCTGGGCGCTCGTCTTCGGCGCCCTGATATCGCCGACCGACCCGGTGGCGGTGCTCGCGACCCTGAAGACGATGAAGGGCGTGCCCAAGCGCCTTGAGATCGACATGGCCGGGGAGTCCCTTTTCAACGACGGCGTCGGCGTCGTCGTCTTCACGATCCTGCTTGCCGCCGCGACCGGCTCTTCCGGAGCGCAAGGCATCGACTACGCGGTCGCTTTTGGGGATTTCGCCACGGAGGCGCTCGGTGGCGCGGCCTTTGGTGCGGTGACCGGTTATGTCGCTTACCGCATGATGCTCGCGATCGACGACTATCCCGTCGAGGTGATGATCTCGATCGGCCTCGTCATGGGCACCTATGCTGCAGCCCATGCGCTTGGCATGTCGGGGCCAATCGCCGTCGTCGTCGCAGGTCTGCTCATCGGCGAGCGCGGCGTCACCTACGCCATGAGCGACACCACCCAGCGCTATCTCCACGGCTTCTGGACGCTGATCGACGACATCCTCAACGCCGTCCTCTTCATGCTGATCGGCCTCGAATTCCTGGTGATCGACTTCGACTGGACCCATGTTCTCATCGCGCTCGCCGCGATACCGCTTCTTCTGTTTTCGCGTCTGGTATCGGTCTACCTGCCTTTCCAGATCGTCCGCCTCCGCGAGCAGTTCTCGCGCGGCATCGTCGCGGTCCTCACATGGGGCGGAATTCGCGGCGGAATCTCCGTGGCGCTCGCGCTGTCGCTTCCCGACGGACCCCAGCGTGACATCATCGTGACCGCAACCTATGCCATCGTCGTCTTCGCCGTTCTTGTTCAGGGCATGACCTTGTCCGCCCTTGTGCGGCGGGTGGTGACGAGAGACGTTCCGGCGGACCCGTCAGACGAAACCGATCCGGATGATGGGGATACAGCGACAAGCGAGGCTGCTAAAACCGGTCGGGTCGAACACGGGTCAGGCTGAGGGGCTGGTCAACCGGGCGTGACAGGGCGTGCAGGAGCCTGCGGGTCAAAGTCATTCATTCATAACGATATCGTCCGGGGTTCAGGCGAAAGGCATGATTTTCAGCACTCAGGGGCCGACTTTGAGCGTGAAATCGCTTTCTATAAATCCTTCGCCAGCCGGCGGGATCATCGCTATCGGCGAAACGTTGCGTAGCCAAGGATGAGGTGGGCCTGGCGCAAGCCATCTTGGTCACCGTCGAGATCCTGCCGCCAGTAGTATGAACAATGCCGCTACCGGCCATCCATTCTAGCTGTCAATCCGAAAATTGCAGACCTAAACGCGTCCGAAAATACGATTGATTGGCGTCCGCCGGGCTTATTCCGTCGAATTTTGAAATTGAATATCCGCATGTTATTGGTTGCAGCGGCCATGCCGGTTCCGGCTGGTTTTTGCTGCCATCAAACGATCTGCAAAGGGCTCACCTCCTGGGTTGACGCCCGGGCCCGGATTAGTTAAGTACGCCGCAACCAAGCCGATGTGAGGCCGAATCTTCCCTTGGACGACGCGTCCGGGAGCCTTGAGCGCCTCAAACAAGGTTTGATCAACGAGACGAAAATCTCTGGTACACGATCGCTTCTCTCGGGGCGATCCTCTGGTTTTCGACCGAGCGCCTTTCCGATTCTTTCGGAATACGGGCTGCTCGGTTTCGCGCATGACGATGGACCGGCCGATTGGATCGCTTCTCGTCGGTCGCACAGGATTTGGTTCGTTCCGGTGAGGGAACGAGGAAAGAGTTAAGGGGAAGGCCCAAATGCCGACCATCAACCAGCTGATCCGCAAGCCGCGCGTACGGCCTGCCGAGCGAAACACGGTGCCGGCGCTCGAAGCCAACCCGCAGAAGCGCGGCGTTTGCACTCGCGTCTACACCACGACCCCGAAGAAGCCGAACTCGGCGCTTCGTAAGGTCGCCAAGGTCCGTCTCGTGAACGGATATGAAGTCATTGGTTACATCCCGGGTGAGGGGCATAACCTGCAGGAGCACTCGGTGGTCATGATCCGCGGCGGACGCGTGAAGGATCTTCCGGGCGTTCGTTACCACATCATTCGCGGTGTTCTCGATACCCAGGGTGTAAAGAACCGTAAGCAGCGTCGCTCCAAGTACGGCGCGAAGCGTCCGAAGTAATCCCGCGCAACCATTGAAGACGAAGAGCTCGTAAATGTCCCGTCGCCATAGCGCCGAAAAGAGAGAGATCAATCCGGACCCGAAGTTCGGTGATCTCGTCGTGTCCAAGTTCATGAATGCCGTCATGTATCACGGCAAGAAGTCGACAGCCGAGCGCATCGTCTATGGCGCGTTCGACACCGTCGAGGAAAAGACCCGGCAGGAGCCGGTTGCGATCTTCCATCAGGCGCTCGAGAACATCGCGCCGCATGTGGAAGTTCGCTCGCGCCGCGTTGGTGGTGCGACCTATCAGGTTCCGGTCGATGTTCGTCCCGAGCGTCGTCAGGCCCTTGCAATTCGCTGGCTGATCACGGCCGCCCGCAATCGCAACGAGACCACCATGGTCGATCGTCTGTCGGGCGAGCTGATGGATGCGGCCAACAATCGCGGTACCGCCGTGAAGAAGCGCGAAGACACGCATCGCATGGCCGATGCCAACCGCGCCTTCTCGCACTACCGCTGGTAAATTTCGCTTCGAATTCGAGAGACGAGCCCTATGGCACGCGATTATAAAATCGAAGACTACCGTAACTTCGGCATCATGGCCCACATCGATGCCGGCAAGACGACCACGACCGAACGTATTCTCTTCTACACCGGCAAGTCCCACAAGATCGGCGAAGTCCATGACGGCGCCGCGACGATGGACTGGATGGAGCAGGAGCAGGAGCGCGGCATCACGATCACGTCCGCTGCGACCACCACGTTCTGGGAAGGCCGCGACGGCAAGAAGCGCCGCTTCAACATCATCGATACGCCGGGCCACGTCGACTTCACGATCGAAGTCGAGCGTTCGCTGCGCGTTCTCGATGGTGCGATCGCTCTTCTTGATGCGAACGCCGGCGTCGAGCCGCAGACCGAGACTGTCTGGCGTCAGGCCGACAAGTACGAAGTCCCGCGGATGATCTTCGTCAACAAGATGGACAAGATCGGCGCCGATTTCTTCCGCTGCGTGGAGATGATCAAGTCGCGTCTTGGTGCGCGTCCGGTCGTTATCCAGCTGCCGATCGGTGCCGAGAGCGAGCTCAAGGGTGTCGTCGATCTCATCGAGATGAAGGCCTATGTCTGGCGCGACGAGACCCTCGGCGCCCAGTGGGACATTCTCGACATCCCCGAGGATATGCAGGCCCAGGCCGAAGAATACCGCGAAGCCATGATCGAAGCCGCCGTCGAGATGGACGAAGGCGCGATGGAGCGGTATCTCGAAGGTGAAATGCCGTCGAACGACGAAATTCGCAAGCTGATCCGCAAGGGCACCTGCGATGTGTGGTTCACGCCTGTTCTGTGTGGCTCTGCCTTCAAGAACAAGGGCGTACAGCCGCTTCTCGACGCGGTCGTCGACTTCCTGCCGTCGCCGATCGAGGTGAAGGCAATCCGCGGTATCGACCCGAAGACCGACGAGGAGATCATCCGCAAGTCGTCGGATGAAGAGCCGCTTTCGATGCTGGCCTTCAAGATCATGAACGACCCGTTCGTCGGTTCGCTCACCTTCGCACGCATCTATTCCGGCGTTCTCACCAAGGGCACGTCCCTGACGAACACCGTTAAGGAAAAGAAAGAGCGCATCGGGCGTATGCTTCAGATGCACTCCAATTCCCGGTCGGACATCGAAGAGGCCTATGCAGGCGACATCGTCGCTCTTGCCGGCCTCAAGGACACGACCACGGGCGACACGCTTTGCGATCCGCTGAAGCCGGTCATTCTGGAGCGCATGGAATTCCCCGATCCGGTCATCGAGATCGCGATCGAGCCGAAGACCAAGGCCGACCAGGAAAAGATGGGCCTCGCGCTCAATCGTCTCGCGGCTGAAGATCCGTCTTTCCGGGTCAAGACCGACGAAGAGTCCGGCCAGACGATCATCGCCGGCATGGGCGAGCTTCACCTCGACATTCTTGTCGATCGCATGAAGCGTGAGTTCAAGGTCGAGGCAAATATCGGCGCGCCGCAGGTTGCCTATCGTGAGACGATTTCCCGGCCGGCTGATGTGGACTACACCCACAAGAAGCAGACGGGTGGCACGGGCCAGTTCGCTCGCGTCAAGCTCTCCTTTGCTCCGGCAGAGCTCGGCGAAGGCTTCTCGTTCGAATCCAAGATCGTCGGTGGTGCTGTTCCGAAGGAATACATCCCGGGCGTCGAAAAGGGTATCTCCTCGGTCATGACCTCCGGTCCGATCGCGGGCTTCCCGATGGTCGATATCAAGGCCGAGCTGACGGACGGCGCTTTCCACGACGTCGACTCCTCGGTTCTCGCCTTCGAGATTGCAGCGCGTGCTGCTTTCCGTGAGGCGATCCAGAAGGCAGGTCCCCGCCTTCTCGAGCCGATCATGAAGGTCGAGGTCGTCACGCCTGAAGAATACATGGGCGACGTCATCGGCGATCTGAATTCGCGGCGCGGCCAGATCCAGGGAACCGAAAACCGCGGGATCGTTCAGGGCGTCAACGCGTTCGTGCCGCTGGCCAACATGTTTGGCTATGTGAACACGCTTCGCTCGATGTCGCAGGGTCGTGCTCAGTACACCATGCAGTTCGATCACTACGAGCAGGTGCCGAACCAGGTCGCTGACGAGATCCAGAAGAAATACGCCTGATCTCGCGAAACAATCCGGCTCTGAGGAGCCAAGTTATTAAGTGAATGGAGTGCCAGGATGGCCAAGAGCAAATTCGAGCGCAACAAGCCGCATGTGAACATCGGCACGATCGGTCACGTCGACCACGGCAAGACGTCGTTGACGGCTGCGATCACCAAGTTCTTCGGCGAGTTCCGCGCCTATGACCAGATCGACGCGGCTCCGGAAGAGAAGGCACGCGGCATCACGATCTCGACGGCTCACGTCGAATACGAGACGGAAGCCCGTCACTATGCCCACGTCGACTGCCCGGGCCACGCCGACTACGTCAAGAACATGATCACCGGTGCTGCCCAGATGGACGGCGCGATCCTCGTCTGCTCGGCAGCCGACGGCCCGATGCCCCAGACCCGTGAGCACATCCTGCTC
>NZ_JBDJAC010000012.1:0-119381 GCF_039652615.1 Fulvimarina fulva | reverse complement strand
CCCGATCAGAACGGTCTTCGATCCGGTCTGGTCGGACCGCTCCAGATGACTGACGAAACCGCGTGTCCAGGAATAGGCCGGCGGGCCGTCGAGATCGATGACGAGGCCGCGCAGGCCACTGGTGCCGAATTTGAGGGAGGACATGGCGGGACGCTACCTTCTTTGCAGGGATGATGGCGGAACCCTCTATACAGGAAGGCGGCTTTCGAGAAAGCCGGCATCGCGCGCACAGGGTCCTGGCCTTGGTCCGGCAAACGGCTCAAACGCCGCTCGGGCTGCCGACGACCCATGAAACCGATGGTCTCAAAGGTCCGCCGGTATCACACGCTCGCGCGGTGTCCGCTGATACGAAATCCGCTTGATCGCTTCGCGATCGCGGATTTCAAGAACGCTCAGCAGCCCGCCGGACACCCGATCAATGCCTTGCGGTCCAGAGTCTTAGAACGGCTTGACGATCACCAGCACGATGATGATCGCGAGAAGCACCGCCGGAACCTCGTTGGCGATCCGCCAGAACTTCGAGGAATGCTTGTGTTCGTCATTCGCAAACTTCCGCAGCGAGGCGGCGAGGAACATGTGCAGGGCACTGAGGATCACGACGAAGGCGATCTTGGCATGGAGCCAGGCGCCTTGGAACTCGACGACCTTGGCCGCGAGCCAGAGGCCGAACGCCCAGGTGATGATCATGGACGGTGTGCCGATGCCGCGTAAGAGCCGGCGCTCCATCACCTTGAAGGTTTCGGACTGGGGCGTCTTCGGCCCGGCCTCGGTGTGGTAGACATAAAGGCGCGGCAGATAGAGCAGCACCGCCATCCACGAGATGACGAAGAACACGTGGATCGATTTCATCCACAGCTGCGCCTCGACCGGAATGAGCCAGAGGACCGCCACCAGCACGACGAGACCCACGATGGGGATGATCATCTTCAGGGGCGAGGGTTTGGATCTTGTCGTGTCGCTCACGTCGCGGCCTTCATCTTGGGTCATACGGTTCGAGGGGCTTGCCGCGCATCGCTTCGGCAAACCGCCCGGTTCGCTTTGAAGGCTTGAGGCGGCCCGAAGTCAACCGACCGGGCCTTCCGCGGACAGCGACAAACCGTCAGCCGCGAATGCGCTTCAACAGCTGCTCGACATGGGCGATCGGCGCATCGGGCGTGATGCCATGGCCGAGATTGAAGATGAAGGGCCCATCCGACAGGGATTCGAGGATGAGGTCGACGCCCTCGTCGAGCGCTTTTCCACCTGCGATCAGGCGCAGGGGATCGAGATTGCCCTGGACCGCGCCACCTGCCTGAAGCTCCTTTGCGAAGGAAAGCGGCACCTGCCAGTCCATGCCGAGCGCATCGACGCCAGTCTCCTGGCGATAGGTCTTCAGGCGATATCCGGCGCCCTTGGCGAACCCGATGATCCTGGCGTCGGGGATCGCGGCGCGCACCCGATCGACGATCAGCTTGACCGGCGCGATGGCGTAGTCGGCAAAGCTCTGCTCGTCGAGAACGCCCGCCCAGCTGTCGAAGATCTGGACGCAATCGGCACCTGCCCGCAGCTGGCGGATCAGATAATCGGCGCTCATTTCGGCAAGCAGCGTCAGAAGCTGCTTCATCGCTTCGGGATGCTGATAGCCGAACATCCGGGCCGGGGCCTGATCGGGCGTGCCATGCCCGGCGATCATATAGGTCGCCACGGTCCAGGGAGCTCCACAGAAGCCGATCAGCGTCGTCTCCTCGGGGAGCTCTTCGCGAAGCCGCGCAACCGTCGCTATGACGGGTGCCAGATGGGTTTCCGCCAGGCTCGGATCGAGACCCTCGATCTCGTCGGGCCGGATCGGGTTCATCATCGGGCCTTCGCCCTTCACGAACTTCACACCGCGTTGCAGCGCATCCGGGATGACGAGAATGTCGGAGAAGAGGATCGAGGCATCGAAGCCGAACCGCCGGATCGGCTGGAGCGTCACTTCTGTCGCAAAGTCGGGATTGTAGCAGAGGTCGAGAAAGCCGCCGGCCTTCGCGCGGGTCTCGCGATATTCCGGCAGGTAGCGCCCTGCCTGGCGCATCAGCCAGACCGGAGGTGTGCCGACGCTTTCGCCTGCCAGCACCTTCATGAGTTTGCGCTCCGCCATCTGCGGCCCTCTCCCCTTATAGAATCCTTTCTTAAAAGGATTTTTGATTCTTTTTAGACTCGGTGGATTGTGGGAATTCACACCGGCGGCAGCGTTTGCGGTGGTTCATCCGCATCCTTGGCCCTGTCGTAGCGATGATGGCACTGGCTGTCGAGAAGAACGGGGACGAAGCGGCCGCTTTGCCTTGAAAATCAGGCTATCCGGCCAAGGATTGTCGAACCATCCCGATGTGGAGAACCTGTCGACGCCATCGGAACATTGCACGGTTTTCAACAGATTACCGCAGTCGCTGTCGACTCCCGTGCTTCGCTCTGGCGATGGGGAAAAACCGGTGACTATCTACAGGGCGGTTACGCCCTGCCGGGCTTGTCCCGCGCTCTCCTGTGTCATGCACAGGGTCGCGAAGAATCCCGGGAGTCATAGGCGTTTCATATTGCATTTGAATGACGGATCGAGTCCGATACGGATGAGGCGATTCTCTTCTGCGCGAAGCCTTGGGACGAAATGCTGAGGCATGCCACGGGGTCAGCAGCGGGGGCACCGTTCAGCGGCGCGAGCGCCGTCTGTCGGGCAAAATGTTTCACGTGAAACGCTTCGCCGCCTCGCCATGCTGAAAGCGCAGGCGGGGAAGATCGATGCCGATCGGCTGGCCGTCTTGAACCCGCCATTCGCCTTTCACCATCACCCGGTCGGCTTGGGTAGCGCCGCAGAGAACCAGCGCCGCGATCGGATCGTGCGCGCCGGAAAAGCGCAGCTCGTCGAGGGTGAAGAGGGCAAGATCGGCCTGACGGCCCACCGCGATCGTCCCGATATCGCTGCGCCCGAGACAGGCGGCGGAGCCTTCCGTCGCAAGCTGAAGCGCATCGCGCGCGGTGACGGCTTCGGCCGAGCGATAGTTGAGGCGGCCGATCATCAGCGCGTGGCGCACCTGCTCCATCAGGTTGGAGGCATCGTTCGACGCCGATCCATCGACGCCGAGACCCACCGGGGAGCCTGCGGCCTTCAACTCGTTGACGGGGCAGAAACCGGAGGCGAGCACGGCATTGGACGCCGGGCAGTGACAGACCCCCACCTTGTGCCGCCCGAGTTTCGCGCATTCCTCGGTCGTGAAATGGATGCCGTGGGCCAGCCAGGTGCGCGGGGACAGCCAGCCGACATCTTCGAGATAGTCGACAGGCCGGCAGCCGAAGAGTTCGCGGCAGTAGTCGTTCTCGTCCTCGGTCTCGCCGAGATGGGTGTGCAGGCGGCAGTCGTGCTTTTCGGCAAGCGCCGCGCTTTCCATCATCAGGGACTTGGTGACGGAAAAGGGCGAGCAGGGAGCAAGGGCGATCTGCGTCATCGCGCCCTCGAACCCATCGTGATAGCGGCCGATCACCCGTTCGGCGTCAGCGAGGATCGTGTCCTTGTCCTGCACCACGAGATCGGGCGGCAGACCGCCATCCTTTTCCGACAGATCCATCGAACCGCGGGTGAGCGTCACCCGCATGCCGAGAGCCTTGGCCTCTTCGGCCTCGATATCGATGGCGTCGTCGAGCCCGTCGGGAAAGAGGTAATGGTGATCGGCCGCCGTCGTGCAGCCCGACATCAGAAGCTCCGTCAGCGCGAGGCGCACCGACAGGCGGAAGCTTTCCGGATCGAGGCGGGCCCAGATCGGATAAAGGCTCTTCAGCCAGGGAAAGAGCTCCTTGTCGATCGCGTCCGGATGGGCTCTGGTGAGCGTCTGGTAGAAGTGATGATGGGTGTTGATGAGCCCCGGCAGAACGACATGGTTCGAGGCGTCGAAGACCTCGTCCAAAGGCGTTCTCGGCTCCGCGCCGGAGGCAACGAGCTCGACGATCCGGCCATCCTCGACGACGAGACCGCCGCCTCCATTGTCAGCAAGGATCGCCAGCGGCGCCTTGATGAAGAGGCGCGTCATGCAGCGTCCTCGATGGCCGGCAGTCCGCCTGCGGCGCTCAGGAAGGCGATGATTTCCCCGATACCCTTCGCCCTCGACAGATCGGTGAAGATCGTCGGAAGATCCCCCCTCCCCTTCGCAGCGTCTCGCTCCATCCGTTCGAGGTCGGCGCCGACATGGGGTGCGAGATCGGTCTTGTTGACGATGAGGAGATCGGACCGGGTAATCGCCGGCCCGCCCTTTCTCGGTATATCGTCGCCCTGGCAGACCGAGATGACATAGATCGAGAGATCCACCAGGTCCGGCGAGAAGGTCGCCGCGAGATTGTCGCCGCCCGATTCCACGACCACGAGGTCGAGATCCGGATGGCGTTTCGTCAGATCGCGGATCGCGCGCATGTTGATCGAGGCATCCTCGCGGATCGCCGTATGGGGACAGCCGCCTGTCTCGACGCCGACAATCCGGTCGGAGGTGAGCGCCTGGGCGCGAACCAGCGCCTCAGCATCCTCTCTCGTATAGATGTCGTTGGTGACGACGCCAATCGACCAGTTCGCCCGTGCAGCCTTGCAGAGCTTTTCGACGAGGGTGGTCTTGCCTGAACCGACGGGGCCGCCGATGCCGACGCGCAAGGGTCCGTTTGGATGTGTCATGAAGAAAACAGCCTTGGTGACAGGGTTTCGTGGCGCATGGAGTGGATGTCGGAGAGTATCGCCGCCGATCCGAGATCGTCCGGCGAGGAGCCGGCGGCTTGTCTCGCAGTCTCGGCAATCACAGGTCCGAGCCCATGGGTGATCGCAACCGCATCGCTCTGGCCCAAGGGAACGAGCCGGATCGCGGCCTGGACGAGCATGTTGGAAAAGCCGTGGAGAAAACCGGTCAGCGCCTCTTCAAGGCAAAGGCCCAGCGAGGCCGACAAGGACCCGGCCGCGACCGGATAGGCGACGGGTCCCTCTGTGATCGCGATTTGATCTTCGCTCCGCCAGGGCTTGGCGGCCTCGCGAAACGCCTCCCCGAAATGCTCCGTCTCAGTGCGCCGCTCCAGGGAAAAGCCGAGCGCGAGAGCCAGCTCGTTGGCAGCCTCGAGCCGGGCCTTGTCGCTATCCGATGCTGCGTGATGGCTTTCGGTGAAGAGAACCGCGTCGTTCCAGCCGCTCCCCGACGTCAGGAGGACCGCTATCCAGTCGCGGGTGTCGTCGGCATTTCTCACCAGCTGGCTTCGAACCGCGCTTTCCAGCCCGTGCGACCAAGCGAAACCGCCAATCGGAAAGCTCGGCGAAAAGAGGGTGAGGAGTGAGACCAGGCTTTCGCGGTCTGGCCCATCCCGGTTTGATGGATTGCGTCTTCCTGCGTCGTTCAAATCGGGTCCGTTTCCTGGCGATCCCTCGGCTCGTGGTCGTGGCCATTGTGATGATGGGCGGTATGGGCATCGCCATAAGCGCCCCCTTCCGGGTCGAAGCCGCTTTCGATATGCGCCAGCGTCGCGCCGAGCCCTTCCAGCATGACGGCGATCACCGGGTCCTCGCGAATGAAAATGCGGTCGTCGTGGATTTCCGCCGCCAGATGCCGATTGCCGATCTGCCAGGCGAGCGCGAGGAGATGGCGCCCATCGCGCCCCCTCACCTCGATGAGGTTTTCGGGCTTGGCGCGGACTTCGATCAGCCGCCCATCATCGAGGGAAATCGCATCGCCGGCTTTGAGACGCCGCGCCTCGGGAAGATCGAGCAGGAAGGCGATCCCGCCATCGCTGACCATCGCCATGCGCCTGCGATGGCGCGCCTGTTCGTCGAGGGTGATCGTGTCGGCGGCGTCCTGCCATGTGCCACGGCTGACGATTGAAGTTCCGACGATCATGGACGGTTCCGTTTCCTGCGGGCCTTTGGTTCATGCAAAGATATTGGCGTGCGCGTCGTTTTGCCAGCGGTCAATTGCGCGGGCGGGAGCGCCGAAGGGGATACGGGTTTCCCGGTGCTTTTGTTAGCCGGCGTATCATTAGGGAAAGGCTCTTGCTGATGGCGCTTCAGAACCGGGTTCGTCCGTCAGGCGAGATCGTCGCCCACCCGTCGAAAGCCGGCCTGTTCATGGGCAATCGCGGCATCCTGCATGGCGATGACCGAACACTCGGCAAAAGCCGCTGGAAGCATGACCACTGGATCATCTGCGCGCTCGAATTTCGGGGAAGAAAGCGCGAGGTCATGAAAAGCGGCCGCTATACCGAACTCTTCTTCCTTGATGAGGCGGTCGCCCTGGCGGCCGGTCACCGACCCTGCGCCGAATGCCGACGATCGGCGTTTCTCGCTTATCAGTCAGCCTTCGAGCTGGTGGATGGGGGAAAGATACGGGCCTTGGCCATCGACAAGACGCTCCACCAGGCGCGCGTTCATTCGCGGAGCCGTGAACAGATCCGCTTCGAGGCCGATCTCGGCGCCCTCCCCGATGGCGCGATGATAATGTGGGAGAACGAACCCTGGCTGTTCTGGGGCCGCTCCCTGCTGCGCTATACGCCCGAGGGTTACGACGCCGTCATCGAACCGCGTTGGTCGTCCGCGATGCCGCGCCGGGTGACGGTGCTCACGCCGCAGCCGACCGTGAAAGCGCTCCGGAACGGCTTCGAACCGGTGGTCCACCCGAGCGCGACGATGCTGCTCGATCAGTCCTTCACGACGCGGCAGAGATAGGCTTCCTCGATGCCGCCGCGAAGCTCGTCGTAGAGATCGCCGCGATTGCCGCGGGTCCACCAGACCAGCGATTTCGAGACATATTTCGAACCGGACGCGGCAAGCGTCAGGGCGAACACCGTCGGATGGCCGCCGACCGGCACGATGGCGAGATTGCCGTTGGGCAGGTTGATGTAGTCGACGGTGATGCGCCCCGGCGTCTCCATCTCCTTGTCCTTGCACTCATAGGTGATCGTCTGGCGGTCCACCGGGCCGGTCACGTCGATCGTGATCTCTTCCGTCGTCTGGGCGATCGCGGACGCGGGAACGCCGAGGACGGACAGTCCGATCAGGAAGCCGGCAAACATGTTCATGGCTATGGTTCGCATCGACGCATGTTCCCCGCTTCTCAGTCTTTGATGGCTGCGGACAGGGATGAGCCACGGAATGGCGACCAATTCAAGTGTGAAGCGGCATTCGGCCGTCGTTTCGAGGGGAGAAGACCAAGATCTCGGATCGGAATTTACCGAAATTTAGTGACGTTTCGGCAGGTTCTTCGGAACGTATATTTGTCGGGCTTTTTAAAATGAGTATTGTTCACAGGCGCACGGTTCTCCTCGGATTGCTCGCGCTCCCCATAGCCGGGGAGCAGGCCCGCGCAAACGCCGAGCAGCCCTTCGACGATCCGTCCGCGCCCATCATCGACATCGTGGAGCTCGACGGGTCTCGTGAAACCTTCAGTCGTGACGATCTTGCCGGCTTCGAGCTCACGGGCTTCACCACCGCCCTGCCCTGGAACGGCGAGACGGCACATGTCGAAGGCCCGTCAATCGCCGATCTTGTGCGCAGCGTGGACCCGAAAGGCGAGGCGAAGAGGATCGAGATTGAGGCCCTGGACGGTTTTGTGGTCGCCGCCGATATCGAACAGCTCGTTGCCGATGGAGCGATCCTCGCCCTTCGTCAGGACGGCGAACTTCTGCCCGTGTCGCGTAAGGGCCCTGCCTTCCTGATGTTTCCCTTCGATGATCGGCCCGATGTGAAGGACCAGTTTCGCTTCGGCCAGTGCATCTGGCAAATAACACGTATCGAACTGTCATGATCCGAGGTCTGTCGAAGACTTTGGGCCGGTTTGACCGCCTGACCGGAACGCTGCTCGTCGCGACGATCGTCTGCGCGGGGTTTGCCGTTGCCACCAGCATCCGCCTTCAGCTGAACCAGCAGAAGATCATCGAAATCTCGAATTACAATCTTCAATATTCCTATGCGCGCACGCAGCTCGAAATCATGCGGCTCCAGGGCGCCATTCGGGATATCATCGGCGACCGCACCAACCTGACGAAGGCGAGCCTGCAACTGGCGGTTCTCGAAGGCCGGGTCGAGACGATACCACCGCGGCTGGGTTCCCGGGATATACCCGAGGCGGTGGAAGCGCGCGAAAGCCTCAGGACGTCGCTCGAGCGGATCAAGCCGCTCCTGCCGCTTCTTTCTCAGCCGGATCGGGCGCGTGCGGTTCTCGACCATCTCGATGACCGGGTCCGGGAATTCACGCGGCTCGGCGCCATCGCCAATTCGCGGCAGACGGAGCTCGCGAGCTATGAGCGGGACGTGCTTGCGAGCACGATGGTCTGGCTCAGCGTCAACCTGTTCGTTCTTTGCGCGATGGGCTTCCTGCTTCTCGTCATCGTCTTCAAGCAGCGACGACATCTTGGTCGGCTCGCCGTCACGGACCCGTTGACCGGCCTTGCCAACCGGGCCGCCATTCAGGGCTGGGTCTCGCCCGGCGGGCGGGCCACGAACCTTTCGCTCGCGATCGTCGACGTCGACCATTTCAAGTCGATCAACGACGAGTTCGGCCATGCGGCGGGCGACGAGCTTTTGCAGCTGATCGCCGATATTCTGAAACGCCATGCGGGCGAGGGCGCTCTGCCGGCCCGGATAGGCGGCGACGAGTTCGTCGTGCTCTTCGTCGGAGCCGGGGCGCAGGCGGCGGCAGAGCGCTGCTCGGCAATTACCGAAACCTTCCGCAAGGAGGCGCGCCTCCTTGGATTCACCGAAGTGGATCTCAGCATCGGCCTTGTGCAAGGCCTTGCGCGGACCGGCGACGACCTGCGCCCGCTCATGCAAGAGGCCGATGCTGCGATGTACAAGGCCAAAGAGGTGGGTGGAAGCCGACGGCAGGCGCGAGGCGACCGGGCGCGGCGCGGTCCGCTGCGCATCGTTCCGGGCGATATCGTCGTGGCGGACGAGGCTTCAAACGGGTCGCCGACGCCGACGCCGATGATGAGCGCCTGAGCCTTTTTTAAAGGGAAAACGGGCGGGCTCCGTCTCCTCGTCTTGCCTCGCGCGGCCCGCGCCCCCGATCAGAACAGGAAGTAGCGCTGGGCCATGGCGAGTTCCTTCGCCGGCTCGCAGGTGAGGAGTTCGCCATTGGCGCGCACCTCGTAGGTTTCCGGATTGACCTCGACTTCCGGCGTCATGTCGTTCAGCACCATGGAGGCCTTGGAGATGCCGCCGCGCGTGTTTTCGACGGCAAGGAACGTCTTGTCGCAGCCGAGCTGTTCACGCAGGCCCGCATCGAGTGCGGCCCGTGAGACGAAGGTCGCGCCGGTTGCGCCGACTGCCTTGCCGAAGGCGCCGAACATCGGGCGGTAATGCACCGGCTGGGGCGTCGGTATGGAGGCGTTGGGATCGCCCATGGGGGCGGCCGCAATCATGCCGCCGATCAGCACCATCATCGGTTTGACACCGAAGAAGGCCGGGTCCCACAGCACGAGATCGGCCCGTTTGCCGACCTCGATCGAGCCGATTTCCTTCGACATGCCCTGCGCGATCGCCGGATTGATCGTGTATTTCGCCACATAACGGCGCGCGCGCAGATTATCGTTGTCACCCGTTTCGTCGGGAAGGCGTCCCCGCTGGCGCTTCATCTTGTCGGCCGTCTGCCATGTGCGGATGATCACCTCGCCGACGCGGCCCATGGCCTGGCTGTCGGATGCGATGATCGAGAAGGCACCCATGTCGTGCAGGATGTCTTCGGCGGCGATCGTTTCCTTGCGGATCCGGCTTTCGGCAAAGGCGATGTCCTCGGGGATCGAGGCGTCGAGGTGGTGGCACACCATGAGCATGTCGAGATGCTCTTCGAGCGTGTTCACCGTGTAGGGCCGCGTCGGATTGGTGGAGGAGGGGAGGACATTGGAAAGGCCGCAGACCTTGATGATGTCCGGCGCATGGCCGCCTCCTGCGCCCTCCGTGTGGAAGGCGTGGATCGTGCGGCCCTTGAAAGCGTCCACCGTGTTCTCGACGAAGCCGGACTCGTTGAGCGTATCGGTATGGATCAGCACCTGAATGTCGTAATCGTCGGCGACGGAAAGGCAATTGTCGATCGCCGCCGGCGTCGTGCCCCAGTCCTCGTGCAGCTTCAGCGCGCAGGCGCCGCCCTTGATCATTTCTTCAAGTGGAGCGGGAAGCGAGGCGTTGCCCTTGCCGGAGAAACCGATATTCATTGGAAACCCGTCGACCGCCTGCAGCATCCGCCCAAGGTGCCACGGCCCCGGCGTGCAGGTGGTCGCGAGCGTGCCATGAGCCGGGCCCGTGCCGCCGCCGAGCATGGTGGTGACGCCGGAAAACAGCGCTTCCTCGATCTGCTGGGGACAGATGAAGTGGATGTGGCTGTCGAAGCCGCCGGCGGTGACGATCTTGCCTTCCGCCGCGATCGCCTCCGTGCCGGGGCCGATGACGATGTCCACATTCGGCTGGGTGTCCGGGTTGCCGGCCTTGCCGATCTTGACGATCCGCCCGTCCTTGAGCCCGATATCGGCCTTGTAGATGCCCGTATGGTCGAGGATAAGCGCATTGGTGACGACCGTATCGACCGCGCCGTCCGCCCGCGAATGCTGGGACTGGCCCATGCCGTCTCTGATCACCTTGCCGCCACCGAACTTCACCTCCTCGCCATAGGTGGTGAGGTCCTTTTCCACCTCGATGAAGAGCTCCGTATCGGCGAGCCGCACCTTGTCGCCGGTGGTGGGGCCGAACATTGCGGCATAGGACGAGCGGGAGATTTTGGCGGGCATGGCATGCACCTCGTCGAGAGTATGGGACGCTCGCCGATCCCAAGGCGCTTGCCTGAGGCGCTCCGTCGAGCCGGCGAGTACCGCCCGAAGCGGCGGAGGGGTTGAACTTTGTCGGCCCGCAAAGGCCCTTGATGCGAAAGGTTAGCGCCAATCGGCGTGGCGAGGAAAGGGTGTGGTTTCAAAGCGGTTGCCTAAAGACAAGGCAGCCGTGCCTGTGTTTGGAGCGCTGCGGCGCGCCCGGCCTGAGGCCTCATGCTCGAATTGCGTTGCGCCGAAGACGAACGCGGTTATGCTAAGCATCTGACACCATTTTCAAAAATCGATGTCGTCACCCATGTTTGCTCGCCTGTTCTCCCAACTTGCCATCTGTTCCGGCGCCATTTTGGCCGTCGGACTTTTTTCCGGTGAAAGCCTTGCCCAGCCTTATGGACCGGGCCCTGCCGGCACCTTGCCGGGGACCTCGATGGCCGGCGCGCGGATCGTCGGCGCGCCGACGCAATCGCCTGGAATAGAAGGCGCGCGCATCTTCGGAGACACGAATGCCGAACGCCAGTTCGGCAAGCCCTTCAACGACAGCTATCTGCGGCCGAAGGTGATCCAGCCCGAAGCCGGCAATTCGGCCGCGAGACAGGCGGTCGAAGGCCGCTCCGATCTCAATGGCATTTCGGCGGGAAGATTTGCCCGTGAGGGGGCCACCGCGATCGGCCGCAGCAGCGTGACGCGCGGACAGAGCATGGGGCGCCGTCCGGTCGCGCCGCAGCCGAAGGGCCATCCGGCGCGCGGCGGCCGGGCGATCATCCGGCGGTGAAGGCGCTCCGCAATCCGGTCGATCGTCCCACGCGCCCCACCTGAAGCCGGAAGAATACGGCGCACGGCACTTTGCTCGATTTCGGCAAGTCAGGTTAATGTTGCCCGCTCGATCACGAAGCCTTTTGAACGAAGGCGTTTATCCTCTCTGAGCGGCCCTGTCCGCGGTTCTTCCAAAAGCCAAAAAATCCATTTATTTCAGATATTTGTAATGACGCTCTGGCTTTCGGAACGAAGCCAGCGATGACGAAGCGCCGATTGAGACCATGCTCCGAGGGGCGGCGGCACGTTGAGGCGAGCACCGTGTCGTGACCTGTGCAAGGGCCGGGAAAGCGCTGGAAAGGACTGACTTTGCTTGATTTCCGGGTGAAAACCCGCACATTGGTCGACGACGCCAATCGATCGGTGGATTTCAAGCCATGCGTTCCGTTTCCAGCATATCCCTCATTGCCCTCGCAATCGCGGGATCGCTCGCTGCACTGCCTGCGGGCGCGCAGACGCTCGGCAATCCGTCGTCGGGAGCTGGTTCGACCACCGGTTCCTTCGGCACAGGCACAGGGACGACCTCCGGGTCGTTCTCGTCCGGTATAGGCGGCAGCTCGCTTGAGAACAGCGGCGCAGCCGGCGGTCTCGACTCCATGCCGGAGCCCAATATCGGCTCTTCAGGCTCCTCCGGTATCGGCTCGGAGTCCGCGATCGGAAGCAACACCACGGAGCAAGCGACGGAAGGATCGTCCACGATCAACTCGGTCAATTCAGGCGACTTTGCCCGTTCCGGCAATATCGGCACCTCCGACGTGACCGGTTTCGGCGGTGAGGAGAACTCGTTGGCCTCTTCAGGCGGGAGTGGGCAGTCCTATACGCCAGGCGCCGGGAATGCGGCGCAGTATCGGATTTCTTCGCCGCCCGTTGGTATCGATCTCTCGGCCATCCGCGCTGGCCTGCGCAATGCGCCGAGCGCAACCCCGAAGGCCAGCGGGGACTGACTCCAAAAACTCCGCGATCGCGAAGCGACGAACCGTCTTTCGAACGGGCTTTGCGTGATCTCGCAAGCGAACGCGATCGTGACCCTTTCGTGACAGGGGCCATGACGCCTTTCGCAGATGCGAAATATGCTGTATAGACGCGTTCAAACAACAATCGAGCGGCACTCCGGTCGGGGCGACATTCTCGCAGCCCGGCCTTTTCGTTCGTTGATATCTTATTCGTACCTGATCCGGTGACATCATGAAGCTCCGCAATATCGCGATCATCGCGCACGTCGACCATGGCAAGACGACCCTCGTGGACAAGCTCCTCGCCCAGTCGGGCACCTTCCGCGAGAACCAGCGCACCGAAGAGCGCGCCATGGACTCCAACGATCTGGAAAAGGAGCGTGGCATCACGATCCTCGCCAAGGCGACCTCGGTGGAGTGGAAGGACACCCGGATCAACATCGTCGACACGCCGGGCCACGCCGATTTCGGCGGCGAGGTCGAGCGTATTCTCAACATGGTGGATGGCGCGGTGATCCTCGTCGATGCCGCCGAGGGCCCGATGCCGCAGACCAAGTTCGTGCTCGGCAAGGCCTTGAAGGTCGGTTTGAAGCCGATCGTCGCGATCAACAAGATCGACCGCTCGGACGAGCGCCACAAGGAAGTTCTCGACGAGATCTTCGATCTGTTCGTTGCGCTCGATGCGAGCGAAGAACAGCTCGATTTCCCGGTTCTCTATGGGTCTGGTCGCGGCGGCTGGCTGGCTTCTGAGCCGGACGGACCGCAGGATCAGGGTCTGACGCCGCTCTTCGATCTCATCCTCGACCACGTTCCGGAGCCGGACACGGCGAACGTCAACGAGCCGTTCAAGATGATCGGCACGATCCTCGAAGCCAACCCCTTCCTCGGTCGTCTGATCACGGGCCGCATCCAGTCCGGTTCGATCAAACCGAACCAAGCGGTCAAGGTTCTCTCGCGGGACGGCTCGCAGATCGAGACCGGCCGCATCTCGAAGATCCTGGCCTTTCGTGGGCTCGATCGCGTGCCGCTGGAATCGGCCCAGTCCGGTGACATCGTCGCGATCGCGGGCCTCTCCAAGGGCACCGTCGCGGATACCTTCTGCGACCCGTCCGTTACCGAGCCGCTGGAAGCCCAGCCGATCGATCCGCCGACGGTGACGATGAGCTTCATCGTCAACGACTCCCCGCTGGCCGGAACCGAAGGCGACAAGGTGACGAGCCGCGTCATCCGCGATCGTCTCCTGAAGGAGGCCGAAGGCAATGTGGCGCTGGAGATTACCGAGGCGGCGGACAAGGATTCGTTCTACGTGTCCGGACGCGGCGAGCTTCAGCTGGCCGTCCTGATCGAGACCATGCGCCGTGAAGGCTTTGAACTCGGCATCTCGCGCCCGCGCGTCGTCATGAAAGAGGGCGAGAACGGCCAGATGCTGGAGCCCATCGAAGAGGTCGTCATCGACGTCGACGAGGAGCATTCCGGCGTCGTCGTGCAGAAGATGAGCGAGCGCAAAGCCGAGATGATCGAGCTCCGCCCCTCGGGTGGCGATCGTCAGCGGCTGGTCTTCCACGCCCCGACGCGTGGCCTGATCGGCTATCAGTCGGAACTTCTCACCGATACGCGCGGCACGGCGATCATGAACCGCCTGTTCCACTCCTATCAGCCTTTCAAGGGCGAGCTCGCGGGCCGCAACAACGGCGTTCTGATCTCCTCGGAAGACGGTGAGAGCGTCGCCTACGCGATGTTCAATCTTGAGGATCGCGGTCCGATGGTGATCGATGCGGGCGTCAAGGTCTATGCCGGCATGATCATCGGCATCCATACCCGCGAGAACGATCTGGAAGTGAACGTTCTGAAGGGCAAGAAGCTCACCAATATGCGTGCGTCCGGCAAGGACGAGGCCGTGAAGCTGACCCCGCCGATCCGCATGACGCTGGACCGGGCTCTTTCCTGGATCCAGGACGACGAGCTGGTCGAGGTGACGCCGAAGAACATCCGTCTTCGCAAACTCTATCTCGACCCCCACGAACGCAAGCGCTTCGAAAAGGCCCGCAAGGCGGCCTGATCGGATTTCGCAAGAGACAAGAGGGCAGGGTGCTTAAGAGCATCCTGCCCTCGCTCGCGCGTTTCACGTGAAACATTATATTTCAGAAGGAATGGCCCATCAGGGTTTCGGCGGGTCCGAAAGTTCCGCGCCGGCATAGATTTCCGAAAGCGGCAGCTCGATCCCCGCTCCGGTCAGCGCCAGCACCCGATCCATCTCGTTCGTGATCTCCGTCTGCCATGCTTCGTCTTCTGACGTGCGAGAGACATGGATGACGCCGACGAATTTCGGCTCGACGATCACGATATGTCGCATCGTCGGAACGTGCTTGTACTTTTCGAGCTTGCGGATGCGATCGAAGTCCCGCGTCGTCGGCGACAACACCTCGAAGACGACGGTTGGCGATTTCGCCTTGAAGTCTTCCGGACCGGTCGGACCGCAATCGATGCCGACATCCGGTCTCCTGACCTGATTGGGAAGCGTTTCGACGGAACCGTCTGCCGTAAAGGTCTCGCATGGCGAGCCGGAGAGGCGTCGCTCCAGTGCGACTATGATCTTGACGACCATTCGGTCATGACGACGGGAAACTCCCGTCATCATCTTGAGCGGGAAGCCGCCGACGAGTTCATAGCGTTCGCTCTGTCCCTGCTGCCAGGCAAAGAACTGCTCTTTCGTCCAGGGCTCGAAATCTCGAAGGCTACTCATCGCTCGCTCCATGGGCGGCCATCCCGTTGCCGCCATAGTCGAGCATCACTATAGAGGGTGGCAAGGCGAAATTGAATGCGCGAGACGAACGCCGAAACGATGCTGTTTCCCGCCGTTTCGTGAGATCCTATGCGTAGACTATCGGCTGCAGCCGATCGCCGCAGATGAATTCGAGACCATGAACAACGGCGCTCCTCAATCGTCAGAAGGCGGACGGGAAGCGCCGACGGGACAGTGACATGACCAATCCGCACGCCCATCACGGCTTTCCCGAATGCGCAGACGTCGTCGTTATCGGCGGCGGCCATGCCGGCTGCGAGGCTGCGAGCGCTGCCGCGCGGTTTGGCGCGGATACGGTTCTCGTCACTCACCGCTTCGATACGATCGGCGCCATGAGCTGCAATCCGGCGATCGGCGGGATCGGCAAGGGCCATCTCGTGCGCGAGATCGATGCGCTTGGGGGACTGATGGGGGAGGTCGCGGATGCGGCCGGGATTCAGTTCCGCATGCTCAACCGGTCCAAGGGACCCGCTGTGCACGGGCCGCGAACCCAGGCCGACCGCAAACTCTATGCCGGGGCCATGCAGGCGAAGATCGCTGGTCATGACAATCTTTCGGTCGTGGAGGGTGATGTCTTCGACCTGGACCTCGATCCGGATGGCAGTGTTCAGGGCGTGATCTTCGCCGATGGGCGACGCTTGGCCTGCGGCTCCGTGGTGCTGACGACGGGCACGTTTCTCTCCGGCCTCATCCATATCGGCATGCAGCGGATACCCGCAGGCCGAATGGGAGAGGACCCTTCCGTCGGTCTTTCAGGAACGCTGAAGCGCCTCGGTCTCTCGCTGGGCCGGCTCAAGACGGGCACCCCCGCGCGGCTTGACGGGCGCACGATCGATTGGGCGAGCATAGAAAGCCAGGCAGCGGACGATGAGCCGGTACCCTTTTCCTATCTGACGGACCGGATCACCAACCGGCAGATCGCATGCGGCGTGACGCGCACGACGCCCGAGACCCATCGCGTCATTCGCGACAATATCGGTCAGTCTGCCCTTTATTCCGGGCAGATCGAGGGGGTCGGTCCACGCTACTGTCCATCCATCGAGGACAAGATCGTCAAGTTCGGCGATCGCGACGGCCATCAGGTGTTTCTGGAACCGGAAGGGCTCGACGACCACACCGTCTATCCGAACGGGCTGTCGACCTCTTTGCCCGAAACGGTTCAGCTCGCCTTCCTGCGCTCGATTCCGGGCCTCGAAAAGGTGGAGATTTTGAAGGCCGGCTATGCGATCGAGTATGATCACGTCGACCCGCGCGAACTCGACCGGCATCTTGCCGTGCGAAAGGCGAGGGGGCTTTATCTCGCAGGCCAGATCAACGGCACGACGGGCTATGAAGAAGCCGGCGCCCAGGGCTTGTTAGCCGGCTTAAACGCTGCGTGCTTTGCCGGGAAAGCCACGCCTGTCGCGGTCGGCCGGGCCGACGCCTATCTCGGCGTCATGGTGGACGACCTGACCCGGACGGGCGTCACCGAGCCCTATCGCATGTTCACATCGCGCGCCGAATTCCGCCTCTCCCTTCGTGCCGATAATGCCGATCGCCGTCTGACGCCGCTCGCGATCGAACTGGGTATCGCAGGGGCGGAGCGGACGGAGCGCTTCCTGAGAAGCGAGGAGGATCTGGCAAAGGCACGCGCGCTTCTGGAGGAGCGGACGCTGACGCCGAACGAAGCTGCACGGCACGGTCTCTCCCTCAACAAGGATGGGCGCCGCCGTTCGGCCTGGCAGCTGTTGTCGCAGGCTGACATCGATCTGGGCCGGCTTTCGGCGATCTGGCCGGAGCTTTCTGAGATCGCGGGCAACACCCGCGCCCGCACCGCGATCGAGGCTGCCTATGATGTCTATCTGGAACGCCAGAAAAAGGATCAGGATCGGCTGCGCCGCGACGAGAACCGGATGATCCCCGCCGATCTCGATCTCGACCGTCTTCCGGGCCTCTCCAATGAGCTGCGCCAGAAGCTTGCGGCTCGGCGTCCGCAGACGCTTGCGGAAGCCGAGCGGATCGACGGCATGACGCCGGCGGCGCTCGCTCTCATTCTGGTTGCGATCCGCCGGAGCGAAGTCAAGCATGCGGCCTGATCATTCGCGCAGAACCAGCGAGAGCCGATCGCCTTCGACGCGCACTCAACCGGCTGCCACGTCCTCACCACGCGCGCCCAAATCTCTCGGTATGGAACCGGAAGAGCTTGCGCGCCTGCAGGCAGAGGATCGCGCGGGGTTCTGCGAACGCTTAGATGTTTCACGTGAAACACTTCAAAAACTCGATCGCTATGTCGCCATGCTGACTGAGTGGCAGACGCGGATGAACCTCGTCGCGCCGTCCACGCTCGGACATGTCTGGGAGCGGCATATCGCTGATTCGCTGCAGCTCGATGCATTGCTTCCGCCGTTCGAGACGGGCTGCGATCTCGGCTCCGGCGGCGGTCTGCCGGGCATCGTGGTTGCAATCATGCGGCCGGATGCGAAGGTGCATCTGGTGGAAAGCGTGGGCAAGAAGGCGAGTTTCCTTCGTGCGGTCGCCGATGATCTCGGCCTCAACACCCATGTCCATGCGCGGCGGATTGAGGCTTCGGGACAGGCGCTGAAGCGCTCCGAGGTGGTCACGGCACGGGCACTTGCAGCGCTCGACAAGCTCTGCGGGCTCGTCTCGCCCCATATCGAACCGCAGACGCGCTGCTTTTTTGCCAAGGGCGCGAGCCATGAGTCGGAGATCGCGGCGGCACGTGAGCGTTGGTCTTTCAACCTCAAGATCCATGGCTCGTCCCTCGCCGAGGGGTCCGTCATCCTCGAACTGAGTGAGATCCGGGCGCTTTGACCAGTGTCTCTTTCCTCAAAGGCGAAGGGGAATCCGGGCGATAAACGGTGGATGACGCTGCGTCCGGGATTTTGTCGCAGTTTGATGGCGGCTATGGTTTTTGATTGAAGACCGGTAAAACGAATGGCGGCATGGCATCATCGAATCCGATGTTGTAGAGCCACCTTGCGAATGAGACCGAGGACGCCGCGCTTGTCCAGCCAGCTTGCGGCCAGGAATTCAATCCTTGGTCTGGACCGATGAGGACGATGAAAACGCCATGCGCGTCATCACGATAGCCAATCAGAAGGGCGGAGTGGGCAAGACCACCACGGCCATCAATCTGGCGACGGCGCTCGCCGCCATCGGCAAGCGGGTGCTGCTCGTCGATCTCGATCCCCAGGGCAATGCCTCGACCGGGCTCGGCGTCGAGAAGGACGATCGCGAGGTCTCCTCCTACGACGTTCTCACGCAGCGGGCCTCGATCGAAGAGGCCGCGATCCCGACCGTCGTGCCCGAACTCTCGATCATCCCCTCGACGCTCGATCTTCTTGGCCTCGAAATGGAAATCTCCAGCGCCGACCGGCGGGCCTACCGGCTGCGTGACGCGCTGCGCCAGCATGAAAAGCAAAGCGACCGGTTCGACTTCGTGCTGATGGATTGCCCGCCATCCCTCAACCTTCTGACCATCAATGCGATGGCCGCCGCCGATTCCGTTCTGGTGCCGCTGCAATGCGAATTCTTCGCGCTGGAGGGCCTCAGCCAGCTTCTTCAGACGGTGGAAGAGGTCCGTGACGGCCTCAACCCGGCCCTCGATCTCCACGGCATCGTGCTGACCATGTTCGACGGGCGCAACAATCTGGCGGCGCAGGTGGTGCGGGATGTGCGCGCCTATATGGGCGAGAGCGTCTACCAGACCGTGATTCCGCGCAATGTGCGCGTTTCGGAGGCGCCGTCCTTCGGCAAGCCGGCCATTCTCTACGATATGAAATGTCCTGGCAGCCAAGCCTATATCGCGCTGGCTTCCGAGGTCATCCAACGTGAAAAGAGGCTTGCGGCGGCATGACGAAGGCACCCCAGCAGGCTGTCCGCAAAGACGACGGAACGACAGGAATGAGCGAAGATCGATCACGCCAGCGCCTCGGCCGGGGACTTGCTGCTCTTATCGGTGGCGGGGAGACCCATAGCGGTTTCCAGCCGAGCCGCCGCGAGCGTGAAGAGGCGGTGAGTCCTGACCGGCAGGTGCCGGTGGACGCGGTCTTTGCCAATCCCAACAATCCTCGCCGCACCTTCAGCGAAGAGGATATCGCCGATCTCGCCCAGTCGGTGAAGAAGCACGGCATCGTGCAGCCGCTTCTGGTGCGCCCGAACCCGGACCAGCCGGATACCTACGAGATCGTCGCCGGCGAGCGCCGCTTCCGGGCGGCGAAGGCAGCGGGTCTGGAAAATATTCCTGTTGTCGTGCGCGATATCGACGATCGCCAGTCAATCGAGATCGCTCTCATCGAGAACGTCCAGCGCACCGATCTCAATGCAATCGAGGAAGCGCTGGCCTATGAGCGGCTGATCGACGAGCACGGCTATACCCAGGCCGATCTCGCCGAGGCGCTGGCCAAGAGCCGCAGTCATGTGGCCAACATGCTGCGCCTGCTGAACCTGCCCGATGCGGTTCGCAAGATGGTGGTGGACGGCGAGCTGTCGGCGGGCGCCGCGCGCACGCTGATCGGCTCGGACGATCCGGAGACGGTGGCGCGGCTCATCGTCAAGGATGGTCTCAGCGTCCGCGAGGCCGAGGCGATCGCCCGGGAAACCTCGCATGCCAATTCCGGCGAACCGGTCAACGATCTCGGCGAGGGCGCGGATGCGCCCTCCGCCCGAAATCGGACGACGTCGGCGGAAATGGCGGATATCGAGCAGCGTCTTGCCGATCATCTTTCGATGAATGTCACGTTGAAGGGCAAGCGGTCCAAGGGGAGCCTGAAGATCGACTATCGGTCACAGGAGGAGCTGGACGCGATCCTGGAGCGGTTGGGGCTGGCCGAATAGTCCCCCGCTTACCGCAAGGCCGGTTGTTTGGTTTGTCGTGTCGCGTGAGGCCAGTCGGCGCGATGGCTTAACGAACCCCATGCCCTCTATTCGGTCGAGCGCTCCGAACGCTGCTGCGGCTCGAGATCGACACTCGAAAGCGATGCGTTCGAATGACGGACGATATCAGCGGTAGCAGCCGATCGAGCGCATGATCTCGATCACCTGCTCGCGCGACGAGCAGAGATTCTCGCACGGAATGCCGTCATTATCTCGATCGGCCCCCCGGTGCCGGCCTGCACACCAGTTTTCCACGGCTTGCCGACAGGTCGAATAGTCGGTGCATCGCGCAGCGAGGGCTGGTGCGGCGCTCGACATCAGTGTGAGCGCGGCGAGGGCAACCCGCAGGAGACGGGCTTTGCGGGGTGCGTCGGATATCGGCATGGGGATGGTGCTTTCGATGCGTCTGATGAGAACTCAACCTAAAGACGCATCTGGACTTAGACAATCGCAAAGAGTGTTCGCAATCAAACCCATCTAACACGGATTGCGAGTGAAGCCGCTGGAATGAAATCCGTTTGATCGCTTCAGGCGACCAGCATCCAGATGGAGACACCCGCCAAGAGGAGTGCGAAGACCCGATTGAGCCGGCGGGCACGGCGCGGATTGCGCCAGCGCGCGGCCAGCCGGTCGGAAAGGGCGGCATAGAGCGAAAAGGCCGCGCAGTTGTTGAGGGTAAAGAGGATGCTGATCGCAAGAATGCGCGCGGTATCGCCCGATCCCGGCGTAAGGAACTGGGAGAACATCAGCCCGATGATGACATAGGCCTTCGGATTGAGGATGAGGAGGATGGCACCATCGAGGGCATTTGCCGGTTGTGCCTCGCCGCTCTCTCCAGATGCCGCACCTGCTTTCCACAGGCCGAAGGCGAGCCAGATAACATAAGCGCTGCCCGCATAGCGGATGAACTGGAAGAGGCTAGGCGCCATACCAGCCATCTGGCCAAAGCCGAGCCCGATGGCGAGCGTCACGATAAGGGTCGCGACATGGTAGCCGAGATTGGCGGGGAGGGTGGCCGCGAAGCCGAACCGGGCCCCGTTCGCGGAGAAGAACAGATTGCCCGGCCCGGGACTATAGGCCAGTGGTGCGAGGAAGATCAGAAGTGGAAGGGCGAGATCGGTCATGTCCAGAGACAAGCTGGCGATAGCCTGCCTGGCCACCCGGATTTACGGCCCGGTCTCGGATACCGGCCTCATGCCCAATCCGTTGGTTTCGAAGAGGTCGGCCGGTCTCACGCCGCATGGGCGACACGCGAGCCTCTCGCGCCTTTGCCTCTGGATTGTGTCGGGCAATTTGGGTCTCGCATGGCCAGATTAAACTGCGCCGTTGCGAGGAATGTCTCCACGTCGGCTTGGCGCATCGGCTTGGCGAAGAGATAGCCCTGACCATGGGTGCAACCGGCACTTATCGCGAGCGCCAGATGCTCGTCGGTCTCGATGCCCTCGGCAACGATGTCGGAGCCGATATCCGTTCCGAGGCTGCAAATGGCCCGAACGATCGCCTGGGCGTTGCAGGGGCTCGCCAGGGCCGAGACGAAGGATTTGTCGATTTTGATCTTGTCGAAGGTATGATCGCGCAGATAGCTCATCGAAGCATATCCCGTGCCGAAATCGTCGAGTGAGATCGCAACGCCCATCGCCTGAAAGGCTTTGACGATCTCCTGGGAATGATCGCCGCGCACGAGGACGCTCTCGGTGATTTCCAGCGTCAAACGCGCTGGATCGATACCATATTGCTGAAGAAGACCGCGAACGGTCTCGACGAGAAGCGGATCATAGAGCTGCATTGCCGAGACATTGACGCTGACGCTGATCGCCTCCGGCCAACGCGCCGTCTCCGCGATGGCCTGCTCCAGCACGAATCTGCCGATGCGCAGAATCTCCCCTTCTTCCTCGGCCAGGGGAATGAAGACGTCGGGTGACACCGGGCCCAGATCGGGATGGTCCCACCGAAGGAGGCTTTCGAAGCTCTGGACGCGGCCGGTCGATAAATCGACGATCGGTTGATAGACGAGGAACATCTGACCGCCATCAATGGCGGAACCGAGGTCGCGCAACAGGCATTTGCGGTCGCCGGATTGGCGCAGAAGGGTGTCGGATGCGACGACCACCTTGCCGCGCCCGGTTCGCTTGGCTTCATACAGCGCGACATCGGCATTCGACATGACCGCTTCGATGTCGTGTGCCTTTACGCTCGATGATGCGGCAATGCCGATCGAAAGGGACGATCGTTCGGTTTCCGGGTGATAGGCGCAGTGCTGCCGGAACTGGCGCTCGATCATGTGACAGAGGCCGACGAGACGCGACTGGGCGGAGGCGCCCGAAGCGAGAATCGCGAATTCGTCGCCGCCAAGGCGCAGGGCGTAGTCTTTCTTGCCGATCGCTGAGGTGAGGAGGGCGCTCAGAGAGCGCAGCACCTCGTCGCCTGCCGCATGGCCATTCAGATCGTTGATCTCCTTGAAGCGGTCGATATCGATCGCCGCGAAGGCGACTTCCTGGGCTTTCTCGACAGCCGGAATCATGGCCTTGAGCGCTGCGCGATTGGCAAGCCCGGTCAGGTCGTCCGTCAAGGCCTGGCGCGCAAGGCGCCGCTTCTGAAGAAGCAGGACCACGGTCAGCGCGACACCCAGCGCCGCGAGGCCAAAGGTGAACATGCTGACGTAGGACATCAGGCGGGCAAGACTCTGACGACGTTCCTCGATGACGTCACCCTGGAGAACATTCGCGAGCATGGCGATGCGGCCATGCTCACGTGCATGGCGATTGAATGTCTCCCACCAAGCCTTTGTCTCCGCCTCGCTGAGTTCGACCGCGCTTTGCGTGAATTGGGCAAGGGTCGTATCCAGTTTGTCGATCGTGGCCTTTGCCAACGGGAAAGGTTTGGAGCCAATCTCGGACGGCAGCGTCTTCAGCCTTGTTTTCAGCACGCCGAGCTGTGTCTGAATGGCGGGAGACGACAGAATGTCCGGTCCCTTGTGCTCTGCAATCAGGTCGCGAAGCTGAAGGATCTCGACTTCGCCACGCGTGAAGTCGAAGGTGGCGTCATAGCTCCCCGCCTTCATGATTTCGCCTTGGTAGCGCCGCACCAGAATATAGTTCGCGATCGCTTGGACCGTGATGATCAGCGCGGTCAGGAAGATCAGGCCAAGGAACTTGTCCCGTGTTATTCTGCGGGCGAAGCCGTTCGCGTTCATGCGGCCTCGATTTCCACGAGCTGCCAGACGCAGCGCGAATAGTGCATCTGGTTATTCATCTCGGGATGCTCGGAGAACGGGAAGACGATGAAGACCGGACCCTTGTTGTCGATGGACAGAAAGGCGTCGTTCTCCTTGATCGCGAAGACTGCGCCGCTGTCGCGAAAAAACGAGACCGTACCCGTCGCCAAATAGTCGTTCACCGCCGTCAGATAGAGGTCGTCCGACGGATCGACATCGTCTCCCAGAAGATCGTCGATCGTAGGCCCGGTAAAACGGGTGGGCTCACCGTGCCACGGTGTTTTGGTGAGGATGCTTTTTTGGGGAAGCGCCGCAAGTTCCTGCTGCGTGCGTTCGCTCACGATGGCGCCGCCCTTGCGGACCTTCAGTGAGGGCAGATCAAAGGTCTGCATCTGTGCGTGCGCCTGATTGAGCAGCGGGAATGCGGTGCAGGCGGCGGTTGAGACAAGAGCCATGATAGCACCGCGTCGCGTGATAAGGGCCATGATGACTGTTCCTGCGAAAGAGTTGCTTCTACTCGCGCAGTTTTGATTGGAGAGTATTAAGATCGTTTTTCCAACGAAGCTTTACGGAACGTAAAATCACTTTCGTCGCAATCGATAAGGCCGCTTTGCAGATGAGATGGTTATCGTCACGCGATTTGGGGTTTTCATCAAGCGCGTTTCCATCGCTTTTCTCCCCACATTGTTGACGCGTGCGGTTGCGAAGACCCCAAGCACTCAAAGGATGGCCGTCTCAATGACCCGTCTCCGGCTGTCCGGCGACGACGCGCTGGCATTCGATAGGGTTCGGCGTGTTCAGCTGAGAGTGTTTTCAAGGCTGCGACAGGATGGCCCAAAATCCCTTTGTACGGTGGAAAACTTCGCGAGCGGCCATATCATTCCGCGGATAGGCCGGCGAGAAGTCCTCGCTTGCGCCCCCCGCAGTGATCGGCCCTTGTCCCTTTATCAGGTGCAGATGGTCACGGTTTTGTGCAAACGCCCATGTGAACGGCACAGAGACGGTAGCGATGATTGCATTCGAAGGCGTGACGAAGCTCTATGACGGCAAAGCCGCCGTCGCCGATCTCGATCTCGTCGCGCCCACCGGCAAGCTCACCGTTCTCGTCGGCCCGTCAGGCTGCGGCAAGACGACCACGCTGCGGATGGTCAACCGTCTGATCAAGCCAACATCCGGCCAGATCACGCTCGATGGTGAACCAACCAACGCCATGAACGTCTCGCGGCTGCGCCGGCGGATCGGCTATGTGATCCAGCATGCCGGCCTGTTTCCCCATCGCACAGTCGCCCAGAATGTCGCGGCGACGGCGCGTCTTGCCGGCATATCGCGCGGTGACGCCCGCAAGCAGGCGATGGACCTACTCGAAAAGGTCGGGCTCTCCGTCGATCTCGCCGACCGTTTCCCCTGGCAGCTTTCCGGTGGGCAGCAGCAGCGCGTCGGCGTTGCGCGGGCGCTCGCCGCGGACCCGAAATTCATGCTGATGGACGAGCCGTTCAGTGCCGTCGATCCCATCGTCCGCGCCCAGCTGCAGGACGAGTTCCTGCGCCTGCAGCGCGAGATGGGCAAGACGATCATCATGGTCACCCATGATATCGACGAGGCGCTGAAGCTCGGCGATCAGGTGGCGGTGCTGCGCGAGGGCGGCAGGCTTGCCCAGGTTGCCTCGCCGCAGGAATTGCTCTCGCGACCGGCCGATGGCTTCGTCGCCGATTTCGTCGGACGCGACCGGGGCTATCGCCGGCTCGATTTCGCGGCGATGGGCGAGGATCTTTCCCTGGCACGCGAGCCTGTCGGCTCGCTTGGCATGGCGCCGGACGAGGCGGCGGCGATCGCTCTCGACGACTGGCTGCTCGTCACCGACGATGACGATCGGCCGATCGGCTGGGTTCGTCCAAAGGAGCTTCGGGCGCCGATCCGGGACGGCGATCTCAACCTCTCGGCAACGCTCGCAACGGCCGGCGGCACCATGCGCCATCTTCTCGACGCGGCGCTGAGTTCGCCCTCGGGGCGCGGCGTGGTCGTCGAGGAGACCGGCTCCCTTCGGGGCACGATCGCCCTGTCCGATCTCGTGTCCCATCTGGGGCAGGGGAGCGTGACGACGCTTTCGAGGGCGAGCGCATGAATCTCGACTGGCTCCTGCGCGAGCACGACATGATCTTCGATCTGTTCCTGCGCCATCTCTGGCTTTCGGTCGTGCCGGTGGCGATCGGACTCGCCCTCGCCCTGCCCATCGGCTGGGCCGTTCAACGCAGCGGCCGCTGGAAGGGTCCGATTCTCAATCTGGTGGGCCTTCTCTTCACCATTCCTTCGCTCGCTTTGTTCGTGCTTCTGCCCTGGTTTCTCGGAACCCGGATCCTTGACCCGATCAACGTCATCGTCGCGTTGACGATCTATGTGCTGGCGCTTCTGGTCAGGACCGTGAGCGATGGACTGGATGCCGTTTCACGTGAAACATTGCAGGCGGCAAACGCCATGGGCTATCGGCCCCTGCGCCGTCTTCTCACGGTGGAGCTGCCGCTTGCGATCCCGGTGATCTCCGGTGGCCTTCGCGTTGCCCTTGTCTCCAACATCTCCATCGTCTCGGTTTCGGCCCTTGTCGGCACGCGCCAGCTCGGCTCTCTCTTCACGCAAGGCCTGCAGCTGCAGTTCCTGACGCCGATCATCGCCGGGATCGTCCTCAGCGTCTTCCTGGCGGCAACCCTCGACGCAATGGTGCTCTATACCTCGCGTCGCCTGACACCCTGGGAGCGGCGGCCCTCGTGATCCTCTTCAACTGGCTTCTCGATCCGGCCAACTGGTCCGGCCCATACGGTGTCCCGACGCTCGTCTTCGAACATATCCTCTATACGCTCGCCGCCATGCTCGCGGCGGCGATCATCGCCATGCCGGTCGGGCTTTTCGTGGGCCATACCGGGCGCGGCGAGCTCGTCATCGCGGGGGCTGCGAACGTGTTGAGGGCGCTGCCGAGCCTCGGGCTCATCGTTCTTCTCGTCATCCTGTTCGCGCCGGTCTTCGCCTCCGATCTCGCCTTCGTCGTGCCGAGCCTCATCGTGCTGGTGCTTCTGGCGGTGCCGCCGATCATGACGGGAACCTATTCGGGCATCGCCAATGCCAACAAGGCGGCGGTCGATGCGGCGAAGGGCATGGGCTACACGCCGATGCAGGTGCTGATGCGGGTGGAACTGCCTTGCGCCCTGCCGCTGATCTTCTCGGGGCTGCGTAGCGCGACCCTGCAGGTGATCTCGACGGCAACGATCGCCGCCTATGTTTCCCTCGGCGGCCTCGGCCGGCTGATCATCGACGGGCGAGCCCAGAACGATTACAGTCAGATGGCCGCCGGCGCGATCCTCGTCGGTCTTCTGGCGCTTTTCGTCGATCTTTTCATCGAGCTCGTCGCCACTCTTTCGGTATCGCGCGGCCTGACACGCCAAGAGCCTCGCGGCATCATCCGCTGGGGGCGCCGCCTCAATCCCTTTCGCACCTGAACACCAGAACCAGAACCGGAGCTTTTGTGCCCATGTCGTCCATCACTCGCAGCGCGGTCTTCGCGCTTTCGCTCTTCACGGTCCTGCCCGCCTTCGCGCAGGACAACAACCCCCTTGCCGCGCCCCCGTCCGAGGGCTCGTCGGGCAGCCAGACGGTGATCGTCGGCTCGGCCGATTTCCCCGAGAGCCAACTTCTGGCGACGATCTATGCCAAGGCCCTTCAGGCCGATGGCCTGGAGGTGCAGACGCGCCTCAATATCGGCAGCCGCGAGGTCTACATCCCGGCCCTGCTCGATGGCTCGATCGACCTTCTGCCGGAATATGCCGGCGCGCTTCTCAGCTATTTCGACAAGGACTCCTCGGCCCATGCGCCTGCGGAGGTGACGGAAGCCCTCGGCAAGGCGCTTCCCGACGGCATCACCATGCTGACGCCGTCGGACGCCCAGAACAGCGACACGCTCTCCGTGACGCGGGCGACGGCGAACGAATACAATCTCACGACCATCGAGGATCTCAAGCCTGTCGCCGGTGAGATGGTCGTCGGAGCGCCGCCGGAATGGCGGACCCGTCATGAGGGACTCGCCGGCCTTCAGGAGGTCTACGGCATCGATTTTCAGTCCATGAAGCCGCTGGATGTCGGGGGCCCGCTGACCGTCTCGGCTCTCGCCAACGGCCAGGTTCAGGCGGCGAACCTCTTCTCCACCGATCCGGCGATCGCCGAGAACGATTTCGTGGCGCTCGAGGACAACAGGAATCTCTTCTCGGCCCAGAACATCGTTCCGGTCATCAATGAGAGCAAGCTGACGGACGAGATCCAGTCGGTACTCGACGAGGTCTCCGAAAAGCTCACCACGGAGGATCTGGTGGTCATGAACGGCCGCCTCGCCAACCACGAGGGATATGATGCGGTGGCCGAAGACTGGCTGTCCGAGAACGGCATGAACTGATCTCGACGCAACATAAGCGACACGTCAAATCAAAGGCCGGCCATTCGGGAGAATGGCCGGCCTTTGTCGTTCGAATGGTCTGATTTGCTGACGCCGCGCGCTACTCGAAGCAGCGGATCTCGGCTTCCGCCTGAGCCCGTCTCAGATTGCCGACGGATTCTTTTGCCTGGGCGCTCGACTTGAAGAGAACGCCCTTTTCGCCGGTGACCTGTCCCATGGAGAGGAAGGTCGAGGCATCGACATAGTCCTTGTAGGAAATCAGCGAGGCGACGACGTCGAAGGAACAGGAGCACTGTTCGAGCGCCGTGCGGGTCTGGCCGTTCGTCGCCATGCAGCCGAAGACGTAATCGGCGGAGACGACCGTCGGGTAGTCGGCGGTCGAGGCGCTTGGCGTTTGACCCGGCAGGACGGGGCTCGCCGGGCCGCCGGACCCGACGACGGTCGAACGCGGGGCCGTCGCCATGCCCGGTTGCTGCTGGGCCCCCGGCCGAGTGTTGGGCTGCGAGTTGGGCTGAGGGTTCGTTGCCCCCGGCTGGACGCTGGTCGCCCCTTGCGCAAAGCCGGAGGCGGTCGGGGCGAGGATCAGCGCGGATGCGCCCGCAAGAGCGAGGGCTGCCCGCAAGGAGGCCCGTCTGGTCGATGATGTCATTTGTCCGTTCCCTTTTCATGCGGCTTGCCGGCGATGAAGTTTCCGAAGGCGCGCGGACCGCTGCCGACGTCGATGGTGGCGGTCACGTCGAGCGTTTCGGTGTCGACCCTGGCAAGGGTGTTGTCGAACCAGTTGGCGACATAGACGAAGCGGCCGTCGGCGCTCGCCTCGATGCCCTCGGGATATTCGCCGATGACGATCTCGTCGATCGGCTCGAAGGTTTTCGCGTCGAAGACCGAGAGCGTTCCGCCATATTGATCCGTGACGAAGACGCGTTCGTTGGCTTCGGCCGCCGCGTAAGGGTGGGAGCCGACGGGCACCGTCGCGAGGGTCTCGTGGGTGGCCATGTCGATCACCGTGACGTCGTCGCTGCCGACATTCACCGCATAGACACGGGCCTGATCGGGCGAGATCGTGACGCCGAAGGGCCGTTCGCCGACGCTCACGCGGGCCTTGGCCTCTCCGGTCGCGGTCTCGATGAAGGAGACCTGATTGGAATCCCGGTCGGCGGTGACGACCGTGGTGCCGTCCGCCGAAACCGCGACGCCTGAGGGCGATTCACCGGTCTCGAATTTCCCCGTCACTGTCCTCGTTTCAGGATCGACGACGAGCAGGGAATGGGAAAACCAGTCGGCAACATAGACCGGGCTGCCGGTAGGATGGACCGCGATGCCGAGCGGCCCGCCGCCGACATCGATCTCCGGCAGGGCCTTGCCCGTTTTGAGATCGATGACGCCGACCGCCTTCGCCTCGGGACGCGAGACATAGGCGAAGCGATCGGAAATCGCGATGCCCGCCGGCTTGCCCGGCATCTCGACAGAGCCTGTCACCGCCATGGTATCCAGATCGACGATCGAGACGGTCTCACCGTCCTGATTGGTGACGAAGGCCCGCTCTCCTGAAAGAGCAGGCCCAGTCACCGCGATCGCGGCAGCGAGCGTCAGGATCCCGAGAGCGAAATGCGACAAGACGGAATCGACATTTCGCTCCGAGACTTTGTTTTTCCGCATGATGTGATCCGAAAAGTCCTGCAACTTTTCGGCATCATGCTCGAGAGCTCGCGCCGCGATGGCCTTGCGGATCACGATCCGGATTCGACGGTCTTTTTCAGGCCGTCGAGACCCTCGGTGATATACGCGTTGACGCCTTCGACAGCGGCTTCGTCGTTGAGGTCGGCCGGCGGATCATTGTTCGGATAGCCGCGATAGAAGGCCGCGCTCCAGGTGACTTCCGAGGTGCCGTCGCTGTCGCCCGGTTTCACCATCACATTGGACGAATAGTTCGTCGCCGGGATCACCTTGATGTTCGTATGGCCGACGAATGTGCCGAAGCGCATGCGGTCCGCGTCGTAGCGCGACAGCTCTTCTTCCATCGTCTCACCGGACTTGTAGGTGATCGTCCGGACCGAACCCTTGTTGTTTCCATCGGTCGCCTCGACCGATTCCACGAGCGGATCCCAGGACATGTCCGTGAAATCGCCGAGAACCGCCCAGACCTTTTCGGGCGCGGCGTTGATCTCGATGCTTTCGCTCGTCTTCTGGCGCGTGGGACCATGGGCGAAGGCGATGGACGGGATGACCACACAGGCGGCCGCGATACTCAACAAACGTCTGGACACGTATTCCTCCTCATTGGGCTGACGGCGCGGGACCAGATTTCCACCTTTTGACCCGGCGCCGATGCTGCGGCGGACAATATCGGCAAAGTGGCGGCGAAGAAAAGGCGAAGGGTTCAAATCCTCACGGGATCGGGAAGATATCCGCTCAACTCCGTCCTTGACGCCGTCGGCCTCACGGTGAACCCTCCCGACGTCCGGCCTGCCGCCGGTTCTCGAAAGGGTCCGCCATGCGCCTTCCAAACTGCCTTCGCCAGGCAGCCCTTGCCGTTCTGATCGCCGGGACCGTGCCCGCCTTCGGGCAGGATCAGTCGAGCGATCGGGTGCAGCCCGAACAGGGCACGGCCTCCGCGAGCGTGGCGGACGGGAAACGCGAGGCGGTCCGGGCGGGCAAGCATATGGTGGTCGCCGCCAATCCGCTGGCCGCCGAGGCCGGTCTCAAGATGCTGCGCGCCGGCGGCAACGCCATCGATGCGATGGTCGCGACCCAGTTCGTTCTTGGGCTCGTCGAACCCCAGTCATCGGGTGTCGGAGGCGGCGCATTTCTCGTCTATTTCGATGGCGAGGACGGCGTGCTGACGACCTTCGACGGCCGCGAGACCGCCCCGGCGCTCGCGACGCCGACGCTTTTCCTCGATGAAGCGGGTGATCCGCTCCAGTTCTTCGATGCCGTGGTCGGCGGACGCTCGGTGGGAACGCCCGGCACGGTGATGCTGATGGCGGGCGTTCACGAGCGCTATGGCAAACTTGACTGGCGCACGGTTCTCGAGCCGGCGATCGAGCTGGCCCTTGAAGGCTTCGAGGTCTCCCCGCGACTTGTCGGAGCGATCGCCGACGACGAGGAGCGTTTGTCGCGCTATCCGGGAACGCGCAGGTACTTCTTCCATGGCGATGGAACGCCGCTTCAGGCAGGCGAGCGGCTGACAAACGTGCCCTATGCGGCAACGCTCCGACTGATCGCGGAGGAGGGACCGAATGCCTTTTACCGCGGGCCGCTGGCCGACAAGATCGTCGAGACGGTTCGCGGCGCTAAGGGCAATCCCGGTGTTCTGTCCCGTTCCGACCTCGAAAACTACCGGATCGTCGAGCGCGAGCCGGTCTGCGTGACCTATCGCGCGCACGAGGTCTGCGGCATGGGGCCGCCGTCCTCCGGCGCGCTCACCGTCGGCCAGATCCTGAAACTGGTCGAGCCCTTCGATCTCGCCGGTCTTGGCTTCATGAACGCCGAGAGCTGGCGCGTCATCGGCGAGGCCTCTCGGCTCGCCTTTGCCGATCGCGGCCGTTACATCGCCGACACCGATCATGTGGCCGTGCCCGTGAAGGGCCTCATCGACGAGGACTATCTGAGCGAGCGCTCGGCGCTGATCGAGGACGGGGGCATTCTGGGCGAGAGCGCCGTCCAGCCCGGAAATCCGCCCTGGGATCATGCGCGGCTGCAGGGCGACGACGCCTCGATCGAACTGCCCTCGACGAGCCATATCTCGATCGCCGACGAAGACGGAAACGTCGTCTCCCTGACGACCACGATCGAGAACGGCTTCGGCTCGCGTTTGATGGTCGGCGGCTTCCTGCTCAACAACGAGCTCACCGACTTCTCCTTCAAGACCCACGAGGACGGGATGCCGATCGCCAATGCCGTGGCGCCGGGCAAGCGGCCACGTTCCTCCATGGCGCCAACCATTGTCATGCGAGAGGGCCGGCCCGTCTATGCCGTCGGATCGCCCGGCGGCAGCCGCATCATCGGCTATGTGGCGCAGGCGCTGATCGGCCTGATCGACTGGGATCTCGATCCGCAAGGGGCGGCGAGCCTGCCCCATCTCGTCAACCGGTTCGGCGTTTATGATGTGGAGGAGGACAGCGAGGCAGCCGATCTTGCAGCTCCGCTCGTTGAGCTCGGCTACGAGGTGACCGTGCGCGATCTCAATTCCGGCCTTCACATCATCGAAATGACGCCGGAGGGATTTGTCGGCGGGGCAGATCCCCGGCGGGAGGGCGTCGCGATCGGCGACTGAGGCTTTCTGCCGCAAGCTCCCGCGACGTTCCGATAGCCAGCGTTCGCCTTGTTTGACCTACCGCCGGCAGCTTCGGCGGCGGTTGGGTCGTCCGGTGAAACTAAGCCGGCTTAAACCGAGGCTTCTCGAAAGCATCACTTCGAAGAACCGCGCGGCGGTTGAGCGTTCTTCAAATCCGCTATCACGAAGTGATCAAGCGGATTTCGTAACAGTGAGAAATTCGATGGGTCGAGATCGACGGTTCGCTCTCAATGATCTTGATTGCTCAAGATGGCGTCCGAAACCTCATGAACGGTCCGCCGTCATGATCTCACATCGCTGTAGCGTGTTCGGGCCTTTTGGGGCGCACTATAGGGGCCTGGCTCGCAGAGATTGTCCGACATCTTCAGCAGCATGGACAGGAACAGTTTCTGTTGCTCCTCGTCGAAATCCTTGAGGGCCTGTCGCAGGACATTTTGGCCTAGACCCAGGATTTCCTCCTGCTTCGAGCGCGAATGGGCCGTGAGGTAAAGACTGCGCAGCCGGCGGTCGTGGGCTTCGGTGCGCCGTTCGATCAAACCGAGGTCGACGAGGCGATCGACCTGACGCGAGATCGTCATGGCATCGAATTCGAGCTGGGCACCGAGCTCCGACTGGGCAATGCCCTCCTGAGCATAGATCCGGCTCATGATCCGGATCTGTGGCCAGGTCATCTTCATATCGCTGAAAGCATGTTCGAACGCTTCGCGCAACAGACGTGCCGCATCCACCAATGCGAGACTAATCCGCTGATTTACAAAGAGATCCATCACGCCTCCCTCAACGCCATTATTATAACTAATGCAGTATTAATAATACTACAAGACAGTCCGATCCGCAGATAGACTACGTGTGATGCTCTGCCTAGACGCATTGTTCACAAATGGTCAAGTGAAGCTCATTGCAATTCGATGAATGATCGTGTGGCGACGGGCCAGCGTCTCTATATCCCGCGAATAACCGCCCCCGATGACGCAGGCGACCGGAACTCGCCTGTCGCGAAAATACCCGATGACCTGCCGGTCGCGTTCGGCGAGCCCCTCGTCGCTCAAGGCAAGGCGGCCGAGCCGGTCGTCCGTGTGGGGATCGACGCCGGCATTGTAGAAGACGAGGTCGGGTTTTGCCTGTTCGAAGGCTGACTTTAGCGCAGGCATCAGCGCGTCGAGATAGGCGGCATCCCCCGTGCGGTCGGGGAGAGGGAGATCGAGGTCCGAGACGGCTTTTTCGGGCGGATAGTTCTTCTCGCCATGAACCGAAAAGGTGAAGACGCGGGGATCGTCCGCGAAGATCCGCGCGGTGCCGTCGCCCTGATGGACGTCGCAGTCGACGATCAGGATCTTCGACACGTCGCCATCGGCAAGAAGCACTTTGGCCGCAACCGCGACATCGTTGAAAACCGAAAACCCGGCGCCGCCTGACCGGCTGGCATGGTGGCTGCCACCGGCCGTGTTGCAGGCAAGACCCTCGCCGAGGGCAAGGCGGGCCGTCAGCACGGTCCCGCCGGTCGCGGTGCGCGAGCGAAGGGCGACGGACTGATCGACCGGAAAGCCGATCGCCTTTTCGAACGCCGCCGGCACGTTCGCGCCCAGCACCTGATCGACATAGCGCGCATCATGGGCCAGCTGCAGCCAGGCCGGCAGGGCGGGCGCCGGAATGAAGAAGCCGTTCGGTCCCGACAGGCCATCCTCGACGAGGATCTGCGCGAGACGGGAGAATTTCGACATGGGAAACCGATGGGCTTCGTCGAAATGGGCGTCGAAGGCGGGATGGTGAACGATCGGCAGGCTCATGGGGCCTCAGATAGCGTTTCCTTGGACGCGGCCGAACTGTGGCATCGCGGCGCGCCGGATGATGCTGATGGTGCCATGCCGGACAGGGCGGAATGCCGGGCGTCCGTCACCCTATCTACGGTGACGTCAGGTCTTGAGATGCACCGCTACCGCAAGAGACCGTCGCTCGCTATAACGGCGCCGGTTGCGTTGCGAATGGAATGGTGAAGCCTTGGCAGAATCGAGCGAAGACAGTGGGGGCGTCGCACACGGTTCTTCGCAGCGCACGCGCCCCTTCACCGTCACCAACCGCATGGTCTGGGCGATCACCATTCCCATGACCTTCGCCTTCCTGACGACGCCGCTTCTTGGCCTGACGGATGTCGCGGTCGTCGGCCGTGTCGGCGATGCGGCGGCCCTCGGCGGCTTGATGGTCGGCGCGCTGATCTTCGATTTCGCCTTCGCCACCTGCAATTTCATCCGCTCGGGAACGACCGGCCTCACGGCGCAGGCCTTCGGCGCGGACGATGGACGGGAAGGGCAGGCCGTGTTCTGGCGCGCGACGATCCTCGCCCTCGGGATCGGGATCATCCTGATTCTCGCAGAGCCGCTGGTCGTCTGGCTTGGCCTTCTTGCGGTCTCGCCCGGAGAGGCGGTGGCGGGCACCGTGCGGGAATATGTGTTCGTACGGATGTTTTCCGCGCCCTTCGCGCTGATGAACTACGCGATCCTCGGCTATGTGCTCGGCCTTGGGCGGGGCACTTTGGGGCTTGCGCTGCAGATCGTCGTCAATGGCGTCAACATCGCCCTGTCTGTGCTGCTCGGTCTCGTCTTCGGCTGGGGCATTTTCGGGGTCGCGCTGGGGACGGTCTGCGGCGAGGCGGCGGGCGCGCTCGTCGGCCTGATCATCGTTCTTCGCGGTTTCGAGCCGAGCGAGAAGCCCTCGCTCCAGCGGGTTCTCGATCGCACAGGGTTTTCGCGAATGATCGGGGTCAACCGGGATATCATGATCCGCTCCTTCTGCCTCCTGTCCGCGTTTACCCTCTTTGCCCGCTTCGGTGCGGGGTTCGGCGCGGTGACGCTTGCGGCGAACGGCATCCTGATGAACTTCTTCCTGGTCGGCAGCTATTTCCTCGACGGCATGGCGACCGCCTCCGAGCAGCTTGCAGGACGCGCGATCGGCGCGAACTGGCGGCCGGCCTTCGAGCGGACCGTGAAGCTCACCATCTCATGGGGCTTCATGCTGTCGGGTATCATGGCAGTCATCTTCCTTTTCGGCGGCGAGGCGCTGATCGCCTTCCTGACGACCGACACGGCCGTGCGAGAGGAGGCGTCGATGTTTCTCGTCTTTGCAAGCCTGACGCCAGTCGCCGGCACGCTCGCCTTCATCATGGACGGCATCTTCATCGGCGCAACATGGTCGCGGACCATGAGGGACATGATGCTGGCTTCGCTCGCGGTCTTCGTGGTCGGAACCTATTTGCTGGTGCCAGTCTTCGGCAATACGGGACTTTGGGTGATGATGCTCGTGTTTCTCGGCTCGCGTGGCCTGTTGCTTCTCGCCCTGATGCCGCGCAATCGCGACCGGGCCTTCGCCGGCGCGTGAGCCACTCCGTCAGGTCGGGGCGATCCAACGCCGCAGGCGATGCAGCATTCGGTCGCGGTGCGGAACGATGCGGGGAAGGCGGGCCTTCAACTGGCACGACAAACGCCGAACCAAAGCGAAGAAAGGATGCTGCGATGAAGAATACGAACGAGCGGATCACGATCGAAAAGGCCAAGGGCCCGGTCAACGTCACCTTCAATGGTGCGGTGCTGGCCAGCACCCGTGACGCGCTGATCCTGCGCGAGACCGGCTACGACCCGGTCTACTATGTCCCGAAGGACCATGTCGCCATGGCTTTCCTGAAGGAGAGCGACACGGTAACGACTTGCCCCCACAAGGGCGATGCCCGCTACTGGAACATTTCCGCCGAGGGACAGGCAGCCCAGGACGCGGTCTGGGCCTATGACGAGCCCCATGCCGATGTGAAGGACATCGCCGGCACGGTTGCGTTCGATCGCTCGAAGGTGACGATCGACGACGGTGCGTAAGCGCCTTCGAAATTCGCTTTCGCCGAGCTGTCCGACCGATTCCGTCTTGCTCACAAAAGAACGGCGGGGGATGCCCGCCGTTCTTGAGGTTTGCCCTGTAAACCGGGGTTAGCCAGCTTAGTTGTTGGTCGACGAGGACCGAGACTGCGTGTCGCCGGTCTTGCTCATTGCGGTCTTCTGGGCGGACTGACCATTCATGGCCGACGAATGGTTCTTGCTGTCGCTGGCGTTTGCCGCGTGATCGTTCGACTGGGGAACGCCGATCGCGTCGGCTTCGGCAATCACGATGCTGTCCTGGACCTTCTTCAGATCGAGGTTCGCCTCGTAGAACTTGCCTGCGTTCAGATCCGACTGGGCCTGCTGAACGTCTTGCATGGTCTGGTCGAGCGGCACCAGAGCGACCGCGAAGGAGACGTCGACGCCGGCAAGCTTGAGCTGCTCGTTGGCCGTCTTCATATCGCCGTTCTTCATCGCCTTGTTGGCGTCCTGAAGCGCCTTCGCATTGGCGTCGGAGACCTGATAGTCGGCGCCCAGCATCACCTGTCCGTCGATCGGCAGCCAGGTCTTGGTCTGGTCGGACGAATTCGTGTTCGACGCCGTGTCGTTGGACGATCCGGTCTTCGTGCTGTCGGACGACTTGCCGTTCGCGCTCTGATCCATCTTGGCGTTCGACATGCTCTGCGAGCCCTGGTTCATCGGCATCTTCAGCTGGCTTGCGGCCTTGTCGAACGTGCTGCCATCCGTCTGGGCCGTCTTCAGCTGGCTAACGGCCTTGTCGACGAGCGATTTCGCCTGATCGGTCTTGCCGTCGAAGATGGCGAGGCGTGCCGTCTGGATATTGCGGAAGGCCTGGAAGCCGTCCTGCGAGAGTTTCTGAAAATCCCTGGCGGCCTGGATATCGGCCTTCGAGTTGGAGGCGCTCTGGTCCATGCTCTGGGTGCTGGTCTGGGACGCCGCGGTCGACGATGCCGCATATGCGGCAGGGCTGAAGGCGGTTGCACCGGCGAGAGCGATAGCGATTGCAGCTGTCTTGAACATGGGATTGTTCCCTTTGTCGCCGGATCGGCTGCGGGGTCCCGTCTCTGGGGCCGGGCTCAAGTCATCCGACACCGCAATAACCGCGCCATGCTGTCTAGGTTTCGTTACAAACAGGTCATGACCGATTTGTAATTCACGCCCGTCCCGGCCGGTCGCTGTGGCCGAGATCGCGGTCCGGATCGAGCCGGTCGCGCACGCGCTGCTTCAGGATCTTGGCCTCGGGAAAGCCGCCATCGGCCTTCCGCTCCCAGAGCGTCTCGCCCTCATAGGTGATCTCGAAGTGTCCGCCGGTGGAGGGGCGCAGGGTGACACCGCCAAGATCCGCTCCGAAGGTCGAGAGCAGTTCCTGGGCCATCCAGGCGGCCCGCAACAGCCATTGGCACTGGGTGCAATAGAAAATCTCGATCTCGGGCCGGGCCGGGTGGTCATCGTGGCGCATCGGCGTATCTCCCTTTTTAAGGCGAAGCTGGGGCTTATCCCTCTTAAGTCTCAATATCAGCGATGCGGCGCCAGTGCTGACCGAAGGCAACGGCGCTCTCGAACGTGGATGAAAGAAACCGGATGACGAATTCCGAGACCGGTGACCGGAATGAGAGCGACGAGACGGAGACCGAGGGCGACGAGGCGACGGTTGAAAACGACTCCCTGAAGGCCGGAGACGAGGAAAAGCCCGCAGACGAAAATTGTCCGGACGAGGATGAAGAGGCTGAAGAGGGCGCGGACGGCAGCGAGCCCGTGCGCGAGACCCGGCGGACCGCGTTCGGTCGCATACGCCTCAAGCTTCGCAAGCTCTATCACGGGCGCAGCCGGCCCGCGGTTCGCTTCCAGGCCATCATCCTGTGCGTCGACCTTGCCATCATCGCGCTCTTCGTCGTCTCGCCGATCATTCGGGGAACGCAATATTTCCTGCCGATCGATTATGCTGTCGCCGTCATTCTCGCGCTCGACATCGCCGCGCGGGCGATCGCGACCCGGAACCTCACGCGCTGGGCCCGGCAGCCCTTCGTGCTGCTCGACATCCTCATCCTCGTCACGCTGGTCTTTCCCCAAACCTTCATCAATTTCGGCTTCCTTCGCATCGTCCGGCTCTGGTCGCTGTCGCGCAGCGGCATGCTGTGGCGGCCCCTGAGGCGCTCGAAATACGCCGAATACGAGCTGGCGCTGAAGGCGGTCGTCAACCTCGTCACCTTTCTCTTCCTGGCGACCGGGTTCATCTACACCTTCTTCTTCCGCCAGACCTCCGGGCTCGAAGGCTATCTCGACGCGCTGTATTTCACCGTCGCCTCCGTGACGACGACGGGCTATGGCGACATCACGCTCGATGGCCCCGGCGGAAAGCTGACCGCGATCATCATCATGATCATCGGGATCTCGCTCTTCTTCAATCTGGCGCAGGCCGTCTTCAAGCCGCCCAAGGTGCAGTACCAATGCCCCAATTGCGGTCTTCAGCGGCATGATCCCGATGCCGTGCACTGCAAGGCCTGCGGCGAACAGCTGAACATTCCGAACCCGGAAGATTGAGACGCGGAACCGCCGGACGCCGGACGGGCAACAGACCCGGAAGACGGGTCTCTCGGTCGTAAGTTCAAGTTGCAATCCTACAAGGATACTTGTAGGGTTAGTGTATGGAAACCGCGCGCACCGTCGAACAGCTGGCAGCCCTTGCCCATACCGATCGCCTTTCGGCGTTCCGCCTTCTCGTCGGCGAGGGGCCTGAAGGCATGGCGTCCGGTGCGATCGCCGAGGCGCTGGATATCGCACCGACCCGCATGAGCTTTCATCTGGCGACGCTCGACCGCGCCGGGCTTCTCCAATCCCGGCGGGACGGCCGGCACATTCGCTATGCGGCGAATTTCGAGGCGATGCGCGGGCTCCTGGCTTTTCTCACGAAGGATTGCTGCGGGGGCAGGCCGGAGATTTGCGGCTATGGCGGAGAACCGTTCGAAGCCGCGTCGTCCTGCGACACCCGAAAGGCCACCGCGCGATGAGGAACGTCCTCTTTCTCTGCACACACAACTCGGCGCGCTCGGTGCTGGCCGAGGCCGTGATGAACGCCGAATGCGAGGGCCGGTTCGATGCGTTCTCGGCCGGCAGCAGCCCCGGCGGCAGGGTTCATCCGGTGGCGCTCGAGGTGCTGAGGGAGGCCGGTTATTCGACGGCGGGCCTCGCCTCGAAATCCTGGGATACCTTCGCCGAGCGGGATGCGCCGGACATGCATTTCGTCATCACCGTCTGCGATAATGCGGCTGGTGAGAGCTGCCCGGTCTGGCCGGGCGCGCCGGCCCATGGCCATTGGGGCATCGCCGATCCCTCACGCGCCGAGGGGAGCGAGGACGAACAGCGGGCGGCGTTCCGCGCTGCGCTTGCGCAGATCGAGGCGCGCATTCTCGCCTTCCGGTCCTTGCCAGTGGAGAACATGACCAAGAGCGCCCTCCGCTACGCGATGGAAACGATCGGCACGATGGAGGGCGCAAGCCCCATGGCCGCCAATCCCGAATGGGACTGACAGGAAGGGGCGACCGGACGACGATGAGCGACAAGCCGACATTCGATATGCCGCGCCGGCTCACCGCCGAAGCGCTCGGCACCGGCATTCTCGTCGCGGCCGTGGTCGGTTCGGGCATCATGGCCGAACGCCTGACAGAAGATGTGGCGCTGGCGCTTCTTGCCAACACGATCGCGACGGGGGCGATCCTCGTCGTTCTCATCACCGTTCTCGGGCCGATCTCCGGCGCGCACTTCAATCCGGCCGTCACCCTCGCAATGGTCCTGAGGGGTGCGATCGGTGGGCGGGCGGCACTGGCCTATGTCGCCGTTCAGATCGTCGGCGGCATCGTTGGCGCAGTCGCGGCCCATCTGATGTTCGAGCTTCCGCCGCTGATGCTGTCCGGCCATGTGCGGACCGGGCCCTCCCAATGGTGGGCGGAGATCGTCGCGAGTTTCGGCCTCGTCGGCTTCATCCTCGGCGGGCTTCGCTTTGCCCCGCACACGATCCCCTGGCTGGTCGGGCTCTTCATCACCGCCGCCTACTGGTTCACCGCCTCGACGAGCTTCGCCAACCCGGCCGTCGCGATTGCGCGCGCCTTTACCGACACCTTCTCCGGCATCCGCCCGCTGGATGTGCCGGGCTTCATCCTCGCCCAATGCGTGGGCGCGGTGCTTGCCGTCATCCTCTTCGAATGGCTTCTCAATCCCGGCCAGAAGCTGACCATCCGCTTTTCGATGGCAGCCGATAAGCCGGACTAAGGCGGCGCTTTTGTCTGCAAGAATGGACTGATCCATGACCGTCACGATTTACCACAACCCGAAATGCGGCACCTCCCGCAACGTGCTCGCCATGATCCGCGAGGCCGGCGAAGAGCCGGAGGTGATCGAGTATCTCGAGACCCCGCCGAGCCGGGAGCGCCTCGTGGACCTCCTCGGCAAGATGGAGATGACGCCGCGCTCGCTGCTTCGCCAGAAGGGCACGCCCTATGACGAGCTGGGCCTTGGCGACGAGAGCCTGACGGACGATCAGCTGATCGATGCGATGATGGCCCATCCGATCCTCATCAACCGGCCGATCGTGGTGACGGAGAAAGGCGTGAAGCTCTGCCGTCCTTCCGAAACGGTGCTGGAGCTCCTGCCCGAGGGGGCGGTCCGAAATTTCACCAAGGAAGACGGCGAAGTGGTCGTTCCGGGCGGGGCGAAGTCATGACCTTCGATGACATCACGGTGGCCGACCTTCCGAATATCGACCCCGACCAGCTGACGCCGATCGACCCCGCGCTCTATGCGCCGGCGGACGATCCGGGTCATCCGCCGCGCATTCTCCTTCTGCACGGCTCGACGCGGGAGCGTTCCTATTCGCGGCTGCTGAAGGAAGAGGCCGGCCGGCTGCTCGCCTGGTATGGCTGCGAAGTGAGAAGCTTCGATCCGTCCGGCCTGCCGCTTCCCGACGACGCGCCGGTCGATCATCCGAAAGTCGCCGAACTGCGGGAGCTTGCCCAGTGGGCCGAGGGAATGGGCTGGTTCAGCCCCGAGCGGCACGGCGCGATGAGCGGCATCATGAAGGCGCAGATCGACTGGATTCCCCTGTCGCTCGGCGCGGTGCGGCCCTCCCAGGGCAAGACCCTCGCGCTCTTTCAGGTCTGCGGTGGATCCCAAAGCTTCAACGCGGTCAATCAGATGCGCATTCTCGGCCGCTGGATGCGCATGGTGACGATCCCCAACCAGTCCTCGGTCGCCAAAGCCTTCAACGAGTTCGACGAGGCCGGCCGCATGCTGCCGTCCGCCTATTACCGGCGGGTGGTGGATGTCTGCGAGGAACTGGTGAAGTTCACCTATATGACCCGCGCCCGCTCGGCCGCCCTGACGGATCGCTATTCCGAACGGGTGGAAAGCGCCGAGGAACTGTCGAAGCGCGTGAACCAGAAGGCCATCTGAGCACGCCGCGCCGACATCTTCTGTCAGGCGGGCACGGCAACCATGTTCTTTTCAAGCGCGCCCGCCCTTGCTAAAGGCTGGGCTATGTTAAAGCTGCGCGCGATCATTCACTCGATACGAATTAGCCGCCCGGCCCTCTGAACGCCGCCCGACAAGAGCGACGAGGGACCGGGACGAAGCCGCGCGTGATCTGCGTCCTCAAGCCGGCGCAGCGAGATATTTTCCATGCGCCATGAGCCGCCCCAGATGCGAGACGTGGCCGCGAATTCGGATCGAAGACAAACCATGAGCGAGACGAAGACCCCGAGCGCAGAAACGCCGGACACCGTCGACTACTCCACCACCCTGTTCCTGCCGCAGACGGATTTTCCGATGCGCGCCGGGCTTCCCAAGGTCGAGCCGGAATGGATCGCCAAATGGGACCAGATGGACCTTTACGGCGAGATGCGGAAGGCGGGCGAGGGGCGGCCGAAATACGTGCTGCACGATGGCCCGCCCTATGCCAATGGAAATCTCCATATCGGCCATGCGCTGAACAAGGTGCTGAAGGACGTCATCACCCGCTCGTTCCAGATGCGGGGGTATGACGCGAACTATGTGCCCGGCTGGGACTGCCATGGCCTGCCGATCGAGTGGAAGATCGAGGAGCAGTACCGCGCCAAGGGGCTCAACAAGGACGAGGTGCCGATCAACGAGTTCCGGCAGGAATGCCGTGATTTCGCGACCCACTGGATCGGCGTCCAGACCGAAGAGTTCCGCAGGCTCGGTGTCGAGGGCGATTTTACCAGGCCCTACCTCACGATGAATTTCGATTCCGAGGCGGTCATCGCGGGCGAGCTTCTGAAATTCGCCATGAGCGGACAGCTCTATCGCGGCTCCAAGCCGGTGATGTGGTCGGTGGTGGAAAAAACCGCGCTCGCGGAGGCCGAGGTCGAATATCACGACCATGAGTCCGACACGATCTGGGCGGCATTTCCGGTCAGGGGCGACGGCCCGCTCGCCGGTGCCTCCGTCGTCATCTGGACGACGACGCCCTGGACCATCCCCGGCAACCGGGCGATCGCCTATTCGCCGCGTATCCCATACGGCCTCTATGAGGTGACTTCGGCCGAGAACGATTTCGGACCGCAGCCGGGCGCGAAATACGTCCTCGCCGATGCGCTTGCCGCCAGCGTCTTCGAAAAGGCCAAGCTGCAGGCGAACCGCGTCTCGGATGTTTCGGCCTCCGATCTTGAAGGTCTTGTCTGCGACCATCCGCTCAAGGGCCTTTCCGGCGGCTATGACTTCTCCGTTCCGCTCCTCGCCGGCGACCACGTGACCGACGATGCGGGTACGGGATTCGTCCACACCGCGCCCGGCCATGGCCGCGAGGATTTCGACGCCTGGATGGACATGCGCCGCGATCTCGAAAAGCGCGGCATCGACACGGCGATCCCCTTCACCGTCGATGACGACGGCTTCTACACCAAGGACGCGCCCGGCTTCGATGCGGCGTCGGAAGGCGGCGCGGCCCGCGTCATCGACGACAAGGGCAAGAAGGGCGATGCCAACAAACGGGTCATCGCGGCGCTGATCGAGCACGGCAATCTCGTCGCGCGCGGCCGGCTGAAGCACTCCTACCCCCATTCCTGGCGCTCCAAGAAGCCGGTCATCTTCCGCAACACGCCGCAATGGTTCGTGGAGATGGACAAGGATCTCGGAGGCTATGGTTTGGATACGGCCGGTCAGGCTGCCGGCGAGGATACGCTCCGCAACCGCGCCCTCAATGCCATCGACCAGACGCGCTTCGTGCCGGCCTCCGGCCAGAACCGCCTTCGCGGCATGATCGCCGACAGGCCCGACTGGGTTCTGTCCCGCCAGCGCGCCTGGGGCGTGCCGATCTGCGTCTTCGTCGACGAGGACGGCAACATCCTGAAGGACGAGGCGGTCAACCAACGCATCCTCGAAGCCTTCGAGGCGGAAGGGGCCGATGCCTGGTTTGCCGAAGGCGCGCGCGAGCGCTTTCTCGGCTCGAAGGCGAACGAGAACTGGTCCATGGTTCGCGACATCCTCGATGTCTGGTTCGATTCCGGTTCGACCCACGCCTTCTGCCTTGAAAAGCGCCCCGACCTGAAATGGCCGGCGGACCTTTATCTCGAAGGCTCCGACCAGCATCGCGGCTGGTTCCATTCCTCGCTTCTGGAGGCCTGCGGCACGCGCGGCAGGGCGCCTTACAACGCGGTCCTCACCCATGGCTTCGTCATGGACGAGGAGGGGCGCAAGATGTCGAAGTCCCTCGGCAACGTCGTCACGCCTCAGGAAGTGATCAAGCAGTCGGGCGCAGACATCCTGCGGCTCTGGGTGGTGTCGTCGGATTATTCGGAGGATCTGCGCCTCGGCAAGACCATCCTTCAGACCAATGTCGACAGCTACCGCAAGCTCAGGAACACGGTTCGCTGGATGCTCGGCACGCTCGCCCATGATCGCGGAGAGACGGTGCCTTATGGCGAGATGCCGGAACTCGAACGCCTGATGCTCCACCGCCTTGCCGAACTCGACGAGCAGGTAGCCAAGGGCTATGACGGGTTCGACTTCAAGCGCATCGCCCGCGCGCTGCTCGACTTCGTCGTGACCGAATTGTCGGCCTTCTATTTCGATGTCCGCAAGGATTCGCTTTATTGCGATCCGCCATCCGCGACCCGCCGCAAGGCCTCGCTTCAGGTAGTCCGGCTGATCTTCGACCGGCTGGTGACCTGGCTCGCGCCCATGCTGCCCTTCACGATGGAAGAAGCCTGGCTGTCGCGCTATCCGGAGGCGAAATCCGTTCATCTCGAACAGTTCTTCAAGAGCGATCCGGCCTGGCGTGACGATGCGCTTGCGGCCCGCTGGCGGGAAATCCGGCAGGTTCGCCGCGTGGTCATGGGCGCGCTCGAACAAAAGCGCCGGGACAAGGTGATCGGCTCCTCGCTCGAAGCCTGGCCGACGGTTCATATCGCCGACGACAAGCTGCGCGCGCTCGCCGAAACGGTGGATTTCGCCGAGATCGCCATCACCTCGGGCCTGAAGATTGAGGCGGGCGAAGGGCCGTCGGATGCCTTCCGCTTGCCGGAGGTCGTGGGCGTTTCCGTCGTCTTCGACAAGGCGCATGGCGCGAAATGCGCCAGATCCTGGAAGATCACTGGCGATGTGGGCTCCGACCCGGAATACCCGGATGTATCGGTGCGCGATGCCGAGGCCCTTCGCGAGCTGAAGGCGGAAGGACGGCTGACCTCGGCCGCCTGATAGCCTGATCGGAAGCGATGATGCAGGGCGGCGGGCGTCGCCGCCTTGCCACAGCTGGCAACGAAGTTTTAAAGCTTGGCGCAAGGGATTGACGAAACGGCGCATTGTCGCCTGATTCCACTGACATGAGCCGGTAGAGGGTGCGCGGACGCGAGGGGTCCGATCGCGCGCCACAAGGGGACGAAGGCCGAGGGGGCCATCTTGATGATTTCGACCGACACACGCCGTATCGTGATGAAACGCGTCAGCCAGGCCGCGATGCTCGCGGGCGTTGCCGCTCTGTCGGGCTGTCTCGGACCGACCTACGGCACCGGCAAGAGCCAGGGCGCGATGCTGTTCGACGATCTGAACAACATGGTCGCGCTCGGCGGTTCGGGCGATGCCGAGCCGATCGCCTATACCGAGCGGGAGGCTTTGCGCCAGCCGGACAACACATCCGTTCTGCCGGCACCGCGCGCGCCCGCGCCGCGTCAGGAGACGGCGGCCGAAAGGCGCGCCCGCATCCAGGCGGCCGCCTATCAGGGCGACGGCCCCGTGCCCGCCGGCCAGATGAGCGGTGGCAACCCTTATGTCACGCAGGACTATCTCGACAAGACGCGGGGCGATGGGTTCAGCTTCGACGAGGTGCGCCGCCGCGATGAAGCGGGCCTTCTCTCGCCGGCCGAGCTCGCCAGCCGCTCCGAACGCGTGAAAAAGCTTGTCGCCGAGCAGAACGCCGCGAGCCGCACGACGCGAAAAATGCTGTCCGAGCCTCCGCTCGATTATCGTCAGCCGTCTGCGGCAGCCCCCGTCGGCGATCCCGGCGTGGACGAAGCCACCAAGGAGCGGCGCATGAAGGGGTCGAAATCCCTCCTCTCCAAGGTGGGCGAATACCTGCCCTTCTAAAATATATGCTCTTTTGATGGTCCGGTCCCGATATTCGCTTGGCGTCATGGCGAAGCGATCAGGCAAATCTCCTATGAAGCATACCGTGATGCGTGGATTTCGCCGGCCTCTGGTGCTTGCCGCAGTCGGCGTTTCGCTGCTTCTTGCTGCGCCCGCCGCGAATGCGGCCGGGACTGAAACCCCCGCACTCGTCGTCGATGCCGAGACGCATGCCGTCCTCCTTGCGGAGGACGCCGGCCATCCCTGGTATCCGGCTTCGACCACGAAGCTGATGACGGCATATGTCACCTTCGAAGCCTTGCGGGCCGGTGAGGTGTCCCTCGACACGCCCGTGACGATCTCCAAACGCGCCATGACCCAGGCCTCGCTTCATGCGGGCCTCAAGGTCGGGCGCGCCATGCGGCTGGAAGATGCGCTCTTCGCCATGGTCGTCGGCTCGGCCAACGAGGTCGCGATTTCGCTGGCAGAAACGGTTGCCGGAAGCGTGGAAGCCTTTGCCGGGCGGATGAACGAAACGGCGTCCCGCCTCGGCATGACGGCGACCCATTTCGACAATCCCAACGGCCTTTTCGCCGCAAGCCAGCATACGACCGCCCGTGACCTTGCGATCCTCGGCCTCGCCGCCACGCGGGATTTTCCGCAATACGGCAGGCTGTTCACGACTTCCGTGGTCGTCATCGACGGCAAGAGCCTCGAAACCGAGAACGTGCTTCTGACGGATTTTCCCGGCACGCTGGGCCTGAAGACCGGGTTCCTCTGTGCTTCGGGCCGCAATATCGTGGCCCTGGCCGAGCGCGACGGTCGCCGAATCCTGGTCGTGCTCCTTGGCGCCACCACGGGGCGCGAGCGCGCCGAGCGCGCCGCCAAGCTGATGAGCGAAGCCTTCGCGGGGGCGCTCCGCCCGACGGGCACCAATCTGGAGGCACTTCGGAACCAGCCGGACGTTCCGCCCGAAGACATGCGTATGCGCGTCTGCAGCGCCGAGACCGCAGCCTACGAGGCGCGGCGCAACCAGCTCTATCCCATGGGCCTGCCGGGCGAGACGAGCTATCTTCAGCCCTCGTCCGAGCCGGAGCGTTATGCCTTCGAGACGCGTACCGGCGCTGCGCTCTTCAATGTCCCGCGTCCCACATGGCGGCCGGAGCGGCCCTGAACGACAAACCTTTTGCCGGCGAGCCATTTGTCGCTGCCTATCGTCGCCTTAGCCGTCATAGGCTCTTCCCCTCGTGGAAATTCGCTACAATTATGCGAAATCATAGTGGCGGGGCGTCCGCTTCTCTCGACGATAGCAGGCAATGGGACGAAGCAACTTTTTCCGACTCTTCGCATCCGCAAGATGTCTTGCAACCGTCCGTCCGAAGGGCCTGATCGCCGCCCTTCTTCCGCTGATTTTTCTGACAGCCTGCAGCGGCCCCCAATCGACCCTTACCGGCGCGGGGCTCGAGGCGAGCAAGGTCGAGCATCTGTTCTGGATCATGCTCGTGGGCGCGGTCGTGATCTGGTTCGTCACCATCGGCCTGTCGATCTACGCGACGCGGGTAAGACCCGGACGGCACAGCGAAAAGACCGGAACGCGCCTCATCGTCTGGGGCGGCGCGGTGTTTCCGACAGTGGTTCTCACCGCGCTTCTCGTCTACGGCCTCGAAATGATGCCGGAGTTCCGCGCCGAGGCGAACGGCCCGACGATCGCGGTGTCCGGCGAACGCTTCTGGTTCCGCGTTGCCTACGGCGTCGAAGGTGAGCCGGGCGTGGTCAAGAGCCTGCCGCCGGGGGGCGTCGAAAGCGCCAACGAGATCTGGCTGCCGGTCGGCCAGCGCACGGAACTGCTGCTCGGCAGCCCCGATGTGGTCCATTCCTTCTGGGTGCCCGCGATTGCCGGCAAGATGGACATGATCCCCGGCCGCGTGAACCGGCTGGTGGTCGAGCCCACCAAAGAGGGCGTCTATAACGGCGTCTGCACCGAATTTTGCGGCGATGCCCATGGCCAGATGGGCTTTCGCGTCGTGGTCGTCTCGCCCGAGGATTACGCGGCCCATGTCGCGGCTGAGAGCGAGCCGGCCAGGGTGACATCCGGGGTTGGCCATGACGCCTTCATGCAGAATGGCTGCGATGCCTGTCATGCCGTGCGCGGAACGTCTGCCGACGGCGCGGTGGGCCCGGACCTCACCCATATGGGCTCGCGCCGAACCATCGCGGCGGGGCTTCTCGACAACACGCCGGAGAACATCGCCGAGTTCATCCGGGCGACGAACCATGTGAAGCAGGGTGTCGAGATGCCGTCCTACGGCATGCTGCCCGACGCAGAGATCATTGCCATCGCGGCCTGGCTGGAGCAGCTGAAATGAGCGACTTGCCCGCTGGCGGCGCAGCCTCCGTCGACGCCTTCGATTATTCCGATCCCGCGACCCCGAAATATCCCGATCCGCCCGAGATGCAGACGATCGGCGCGAGCCACGTGGATCAGGAGGACCCGGCGGTTCGCGATGCCCAGGCGAAACGCCTGATCTGGGTCTGGGAAGCGCCGAAGGGCTGGAAATACTGGTCCGCCGTCAACAACACGGAAGTCGGCGTCTGGTACACCTCGACCGCCTTCATCTTCATGCTGTTTGCCGGCGTTCTCGGCCTGATGGTGCGCGTCCAGCTCGCCGTGCCGGAGAACGACTTCCTCACCGCCAGCTTCTACAATCAGGTCTATACCCTCCACGGCACGGTGATGATGTTCCTCTTCGCCGTCCCGATCTTCGAGGCGATGGCGATCATCCTTCTGCCGGAGATGCTGGGCGCGCGAGACCTGCCGTTCCCGCGCCTGTCCGCCTTCGGCTACTGGTGCTTCCTCATCGGCGGCGTCTTCGTCTGCGGTTCGATCTTCTTCTCCTCCGCGCCCGCGAGCGGCTGGTTCATGTATCCGCCGCTGACGACGCAGGAGCGGTTCACGCCGGGCTACGGCGCCGATATCTGGCTGCTTGGCCTCTCCTTCATCGAGGTCGCCTCGATCGCGGCCGCCGTCGAGCTCATCGTCGGTTCGCTGAAATGCCGCCCGCCGGGCATGCGCCTCAACCTGATGCCGCTCTATGCCTGGTACGTGCTGGTGGTGGCCGGCATGATCCTCTTCGCCTTCCCGCCGCTGATCGCGGGCGACATCCTGTTCGAGATGGAACGGCTGTTCAACTGGCCGTTCTTCGACCCCGAGCGCGGCGGCGATCCAATGCTCTGGCAGCACCTGTTCTGGATCTTCGGCCACCCGGAGGTCTACATCGTCTTCCTGCCGGCGATCGCGCTGATCGCGATGATCGTGCCGACCTTCGCGCGGCGGCCCATCGTCGGCTATTCTTGGATCGTGCTCGCCGCCGTCGGAACGGGGTTCCTCTCCTTCGGCCTGTGGGTTCACCACATGTTCGCGACGGGCCTGCCCTCGATCTCGCTCAGCTTCTTTTCAGCCGCCTCCGAGGCGGTGGCGATTCCGACGGGCGTGCAGATCTTCGTCTTCCTTGCAACGCTGCTCGTCGGGCGCGTCGTCTTCTCGGTGCCCATGCTCTTCGTGTCGGGTTCGCTCGCGATCTTCGTCATCGGCGGCCTCACCGGCGTCATGGTCGCCCTCGCGCCCTTCGACTGGCAGGCCCACGACACCTATTTCGTCGTCGCCCATCTCCATTACGTCCTCATGGGCGGCATGCTTTTCCCGATCGTTGCCGGCATCTATTACTGGTGGCCGATCCTCGGGGGACGGGCCCTGTCGGACAGGCTCGGCAAGATCGCCTTCTGGCTGATGTTCACCGGCTTCAATGTCGGCTTCTTCCCGATGCATTTTTCCGGCCTCATGGGCATGCCTCGCCGGGTCTGGACCTATCCGACCGGCCTCGGCCTCGACCTGCCGAACCTCGTATCCACCGTCGGCGCCTTCGTTTTCGCGGCCGGCTTCCTCGTCTTCGTCGCCGATGTCCTGAGGCCGCGCGGGCATCTGCCCTATGCCAAGCGCAACTACTGGAACGCCGGCACGCTGGAATGGCTGTCGGAGCCGGAGGACAAGGGCTGGGGCGTGCGCTCCATCCCGATCATCAAGTCGCGCTATCCGATCTGGGATCAGCCGAACTTTCTCGACGATGTGGACAATGGCCGGTTCTACATGCCGGACGCCGAGGAGCTGAAGCGCGAGACCATGGTGACGAGCGTTCTCGACGCCGAGCCGATCCAGGTCCTGCGGGTGCCGGGTCCGACCTTCATGACCATGTGGGCCGCCGGCCTGCTGGGTGCGGTCTTCATCTTCGCCACGTTCCACTGGTGGTACATGACGATCGCCGCCATGGTTCTCGCGACCGGCGCGATCCTCGTCTGGGTCTGGCGGGGCACGGCGATCATCCCGGAAAAGCACGAGAAGGATGTGGGGCTCGGCCTCACGCTGCCGCTCTATGTCTCGGGACCGAAGGCGGTCGGCTGGTGGGCGATGTTCATCACCATGATCGGCGATGGCACCGCCTTCATGTCGCTGATCTTCGGCTATTTCTTCTATCTGACGATCCATGCCCAGTTCCCGCCTGCCGGGACGACCGGGCCCGGCGTCTTCTGGCCGGTCGCGGCTTTCGTCGTCTTCGCCGGTACCTGGGGTCTCGCCTTTGCGGCCCGCAAGCTGAACGCTTCGGGGCAGGTGCTTTTGGCGCAGCTGGCGATGGGCGCTGGCGGCGTGGTTGCGCTCATTGCCGGCGGGGTGATGCTTCTCGGCCCTTATCTGTCCGGCCTCGATCCGGTGAGCCACGTCTATCCGGCGACGGTCTGGATCATCGCGATCTGGACGGCGGTTCATGCCGCGGCCGGTGCCCTGATGCTGTTCTACTGCCTCGCGCGCTCGCTCTTCGGGCATCTGACGCCGGTCTACGACGCCGACATCCAGAATGTCGCGCTCTACTGGCATTTCGCGCTTGCAACGGCCTTCGTCACGGTGGCGACGCTGGCCTTCGCGCCGCTAGCGGGTTGAGGGGAGGGTTCGACCATGTTCGCAAACGGCGGCCAGACCCGCGACAACCTCATCACCCTCATCGCCGCACCGGCGATCTGGGCGGCGCATTTCCTCGCCTCCTATATCGTCGCCTCGGTGGATTGCGCGCCCAACGAGACGATCTTCGAACAGATCACCTTCGCACGCTGGCTGATCTTCGGGCTCACGATCCTCGCGCTCGCCCTCATCGCCCTGATCTTCCGCCGCTCCTACAATGAATGGCGCGGCCACGGCTCCGGCACCATCAACGACGAGGATACGCCGCTTGCCCGCGAGCGCTTCCTCGAATTCTCGACCGTCCTTCTCGCGGGGCTTTCCTTCATCGCCGTCGTCTTCGTCGCGCTTCCGGCCTATTTCAACGTGGATTGCCGCTGATGGCCGAGGTCGTTCTGGAAAGAGACGGCGGACGAAGCAGAGAGGCCGGTCTATTCCGCCTCTGGCCTCTGGCGCTCGCCGCCGTGCTGCTTGCCGCCGTCTGGCTCGGGCCCCTGCCGGCCCGCGCGGGCGGCTCCTTCGCAAGCCACATGGTCATGCACATGACGGTCGTCGCGCTGGCCGCGCCGCTTGTTGCGATCGGCCTAGCCCGGGGCCTGCCGCATCTTGCGAACCGCATCACGCCCGCTGTCGCGATCCTCGCCTCCTTCGCCGAATTCGTCATCGTCTGGGGCTGGCACGCGCCCGGCCCGCACGATCTCGCGCGCACCGACGGGCTCATCTTCACCGTGGAGCAGGCCTCGTTTCTTTTTGCCGGCGTTCTCGTCTGGCTGAGCGCGCTCGGCCCCTCAGGCGAAGGCCGCCTCAAGGCGCGGGCGGCGGGCGTCGTCGGCCTTCTCGTCACCTCCATGCATATGACGCTCCTCGGCGCGCTCCTCCTCCTCAGCCCGCGCACGCTCTATGCCTGCGCCGAGCTTTGCGCGCCGGCTGCGACCATGACGCCCCTTGGCGATCAGCAGGCCGGCGGTGTCATCATGCTCATTATCGGGGGCGCGGCCTATCTCGTCGGCGGTCTCGCCTGCCTTGCGTCCATCCTGAACGCCCCATCGAGGACGGCCCCATGAAGAAGCGGATCGCCCTGGATTTCGTTCTCACCTGGAAGAAGCTCGCGGCGGCGGGGCTCGGCGCCGTTGTTCTCGCGCTCACGGTTTCCTTCTCCGGCATGGTCTCTATCGCGGCCTCCTCCGGACATTACGGGCCGGTCGGCTGGTTCCTGCATTGGACGATGCAGAACGTGGTCGATCGCCAATCCATCGGCCTTGCCCCGCCTCAGGGCGTCGATCTTTCCGATCCATCCCTCGTCCAGCGGGCGGCCGGCCATTTCGCCACCGGCTGCGCGCCCTGCCACGGCGCGCCGGGCGTCACCCAGTCGCCGGTGGTGGAATCCATGATGCCACCACCGCCGCGCCTCGAAGGCAAGGTGGGCGAATGGAAGGACCGGGAGCTTTACTGGATCGGCCTTCACGGCATCAAATATTCCGGCATGCCGGCCTGGCCGGCCCAGACCAGAGACGACGAGGTCTGGTCGATCGTCGCCTTCCTGCGCGCTCTGCCCGACATGGACCCCGAGACCTATGCCGATCTCGCCCTTGGCGGCGAGCAGCAGACGATCCGCTTACAGGCGGGCGGTGAGCAGACGGCCGGCCTCAACGGCGTCGTCGAAGGGGCGCTGTCGGACTGCGCCCGCTGTCATGGGCGGAACGGGCTGGGCCGGGGCGAGGGAAAGAGCGCTGGCGCCTTCCCGGTGATCGCCGGCCAGCCGGAGGTCTATCTCGCAGCGACATTGAAGGCCTATAGCGAAGGCCATCGCCATTCGGGCTATATGCAGCCGCCCGCCTCGCGCTATCCGGAGGATGTCCTGAACCAGCTTGCGGCGTGGTATGCCAAGCAGCCGGTTGCGGGCGCAGGGGATGGGGACGCGGCCTTGCAGGCGCAGGCGGATACCCCGGACCTTCAGCCTGTATCGGCCGCTGCGGACGGCATTCCGCCGCAGATCTTCCCGACCGCCAACAGGTCCGAGGCGGCTTATTCGATCGATATCGCGGCGGGCGGCGTTCCGTTGGAGGCCACGGACTCCATGCTGGCCCTTGGCCGCCTGATCGCCGAAAAGGGCATCGCGGCCCGCAAGATCCCTGCCTGCGACAGCTGCCACGCCGAAAAGGGACGCGCCAAGAACGGCCACTATCCCTATCTCGCCGGGCAGCCGGCCTGGTACGTCAAGACACAGCTGGAGCTCTGGAAGGATCACGACATCACGCGGGGCGGTACCCGCTTTGCCCACCTGATGACGCCGATCGCGAAGAACCTCACCGAGGAGCAGATCGAGGCAGTCGCCGCCTGGTATGCGAGCAGGCCGGTGGGGGAGTAAGCTGTTTGCCATACTTATTGACGTTGCGTGAAAGTAGTGTCATTTCTACCGCATAACGTGCGGTGGAGCATAGAATGCCTGATAGCAATAATCGTACTACGGAAGCGGAACTGTCATTTGCGATTTTGGGGATATTGCGCGGCGAAAATCCGCCAGAATTGAGTGTTCAAGAGCTTATTAATCGTATTCCAGCTGTGTTGAAACTGACGAATGAAGATCAGCAGCAGTCTGCGACGCGCCCAGGCGAGGAGATTTGGGAGCAACGGGTGCGTAATATTAAATCGCACCACGATGTTTCTGGGAATTACTTACAAGAAGGATATTTGGAATATATTCCGGGTGGATTGCGGCTAACTCAAGCGGGGCGGATACATTGGGAGGAAAACATTTAAGCGTATGCCTTCTTATATCCCGGCTTGAACCATTTAAGCTCGGTTCTGTTTGGTGCATCCTTATCCCAAACAAACCAAGCGTAAGCGGTCGTGCCGCTTCCTTTTTGGGTAGCTCCAGCCATATAAAAGGTGATCCTTTCGCTGAATACCCACACTCGGCTGGGCGGAGTACTGCTAAAGATAGTATTTGCGCGGTTTGCGCCCTCTAAAAAAGCAAGGCGCAGAAGAAGTGCAAACTTTTTTTCCGCTAGCTCTACCCCCTGTTTAACAAATGCCTCCGCGCTATTGTAGGGAGGGTTAGTTATAATATTATTTGCTCGATCTTTTGTCGTTGTAAAATCGATCCCAGCTTCTCCAAAGCCGCGATCATATAAGTCTGTGCTTCTAACCTTTTGTCCTGTGCTTGCTAGAACTTTTGTCATGGCTCCGTCACCACAGGCGCATTCCCATATGTCGCCATCGAACTGCTCATTGTCGATCAGAGCATGGGTTGCCCAAGCCGGAGTGGGAAAGAAATCTGGCCCTGCTAAATCTGCGGACCTCTTTAAGGTTGGCTTGTAGCTGCCATAAAGATGATAAGTCGGGTCCAAGGTCGATCTCCGTGCGAAGAGGAGCGCTATATCTGCTCCGAGCGAATTGTTTGTTCCACCGCGTGAAAGTGACTCATGCAGAAAAAGTGGCAAGAGCAACGGTCGCCATCGCTCGCAGAATTCGAGGCGATGGCGAATGCCGCCTATCGTGATCTGCCGGAAGAATTCCGCCGGCTCTGCGGCGAAATTCACTTCTTCGTCGCGGAATTTCCCGAGGACGATGTCGTGAAGGAGATGGGGCTCGAAAGCCCGTTCGATATTCTGGGGCTCTTCGAGGGGCGCGGCATCGGCGATCTGGCTTCACCTGCGACCGGTGATATGCCCAATCGCATCCTGATCTATCGCCGTCCGATTCTCGACTACTGGGCCGACCACGACGAGCGGCTGGGCGATATCGTGCGCCATGTCGTCATCCACGAGATCGGCCACCATTTCGGCCTGTCCGACGACGATATGGAAGCGATCGAGGCGCGGGCGGAGTGAACGCCCCGGCGCCGCAATGCCAAAAGGCGGCTGTTAAGCCGCCTTCTTGCGTTCCAGCTTGGCCGGAAGTTCGATATCGACCTCCAGCGTGGAGAACTTGTCTCCCTTGTCCATCTTGACGGCGACCTTCTCGCCGTCGACGCTCACATGCTTGGCGATCACCTGGATGATCTCCTCGCGAAGGAGATTGACGAGATCGGAATGCTCGCCATTCGTCCTCTCGTGAGCGAGCAGGATCTGCAGCCTTTCACGCGCGGCTGGCGCGCTCGTTTGCTTCTGGAAAAAACTGAAAAGGCTCATGCGGCCCTCCGGCCGAAGAACTTGCCGAAGAGGCCCCGCTTCTCGCCCGGGATCGTCATGGGAACGTCTTCGCCGCAAAGGCGTCTGGCAGCGTTCGAATAGGCGATGGAGGGCGCGGAGTTGTTGTCCGACATGGTGACCGGCGTGCCGAGGTTCGAGGCGCGCAGGACTTCGAGGCTTTCCGGAATGATGCCGAGAAGCGGGATCGAGAGGATTTCCAGAACGTCCTCGACCTTCAGCATGTCGCCGCGATCGGCCCGGCTCGGGTCGTAGCGGGTGAGAAGGAGATGCTTTTCGATCCGCTCGCCGTTTTCCGCCTTCGCCGTCTTGGAATCGAGAAGGCCGATGATGCGGTCGGAATCGCGCACCGAGGAGACTTCCGGATTGGTGACGACGACGGCGATATCGGCATGGCGCATGGCGAGCGTCGCGCCGCGCTCGATGCCGGCCGGCGAGTCGCAGACGATCCAGTCGAAGTCCTTGCGGAGCTCTTCCATGACCTTCTCGACGCCTTCGGCGGTGAGATTGTCCTTGTCGCGGGTCTGCGAGGCCGGCAGCAGGAAAAGGGTCTCGCAGCGCTTGTCGCGGATCAGCGCCTGCGGCAGCTTCGCATCGCCCTGCACCACGTTGATGAGGTCGAACACGACGCGGCGTTCGGCGCCCATGACGAGATCGAGGTTGCGCAGTCCGACGTCAAAATCGACGACGGCCACCTTCTCGCCCCGCTGGGCAAGCGCCGCGCCGAGCGCAGCGGTCGACGTCGTCTTGCCGACGCCTCCCTTGCCCGATGTCACAACGATGGTCTTTGCCATATTCAGTCTCTCCTGTTCCACGGCTCCCGGGCCGGGATGGTCTTCAGATTTTGTCGGCGCGAATGGTTTCGCCATCGAGCCAGATTGTGACCGCCTGGCCGACGAGCCCGGCATCGAGATCGTCGGGCATCTTGTAGAGCCCATCGATCGCCACGAGTTCCGCTTCGAGCTTCGAGCAGAAGATGCGGGCGTTGGAATTGCCCACCGATCCAGCCAACGCACGGCCCCGAAGCGCGCCGTAGATGTGGATCGAGCCGCCGGCGACGATCTCGGCGCCGGAGGAGACCGAACCGACGACGGTGACGTCGCCTTCCGGGAAGATGATCGACTGGCCGGACCGCACAGGGCGGTCGACGACCATGGAGGGTAGCTGCGCGGCTTCGGCCACCACCACGGGGGCGGGTGCGGGTTTTGCCTTTTCGGCGACGCTTGCCGCGCCTGCTGCCGCTGCGAGAGGCAGAGCGGGCCCGGCGTCGGGCTCGTTCTCGCCCTCCTTCGGCGGTTCGACATCGGCAGCCGGGCGTCCGCCCTTCATGGCCGGCGGCATGCCGAGGCCGAGGATCGAGGGTTTGGCGCCTTCGATGCCCATGATGCGGACCGAGCGTTCGCCCAGTTCGCCGATGAGATCCTTCAGCTGCTCCTTCGTGATGTCGAGACCCTCGACATCGAGAACGATCGGGCGGCCGAGGAAGAAGCCGGTGGAGCGTTTGGCGAGATCGTCGAGCCGTTCGAGCCAGTTGGCGAAGGGCAGTTCGGGCGATAGCTGGATCGCCAGAAAGGATCTCCCTTTCAATCGGATCGGCCGCTTGTCGGTCTGGCTCTCGGACATTCTGTCGTCTGTTTCCGCTTGGTTTCCGGTCTCTCATGGACCGGGTGGAGGTGTCGGTTGCGTCTTTTCGCGCCGAAAGCACGAGAAGGTTGAGAAGACGTTATCGGCCAAGGCCTGCGTAAAGCTGACGTTTTCAAGGGTTTTTCCGATCCGGCCGATGGCTGTCGCAAGGCGCGGGCGCGCGTTCGGCAATGCCGGCGGCACGCGCCGATCAACGCCGGGAATGGTTTCAGGCCCGCTTGTCGGCGAAGAACCTCTTCAGGAGTTCGGCACTCGCCGTCTCCGAGAGCCCGGAATAGACTTCCGGGGCGTGATGGCAGGTCGGCTGAGAAAAGAAGCGGGCGCCATGGTCCACCGCGCCGCCCTTTTCGTCCGATGCTCCGAAATAAAGCCGCCGGATTCGGGAAAACGAGATCGCGCCCGCGCACATGGCGCAAGGCTCGAGCGTCACATAGAGATCGCAGCCAATGAGGCGCTCGGCCTCAAGGACGAGACAGGCCCGGCGAATGGCGAGGATTTCGGCATGGGCCGTCGGATCGTTTCCTGCGCGGGTCTCGTTGCCGGCCCTCGACACGATCACGCCATTGCGCACGATGACCGCGCCGACGGGAACCTCGCCGTGTGTCGCCGCGCGCCGGGCCTCCTTTAAGGCTTCTTCCATGAAACGCGGTGTCATGGGGCGCTGCGATCCTTCATCCACTCGTTGCCGTTTCTCTCGCCAAGCGACATGCGACCTGATAGAGCGCACCGCAAGCAAGCGCCATAGATGCGCTGGAAACGGATTTGGGCGGCTTGAAGGCGCGCCCTACGTAAGGGCACGCGCTTTCACGCGCCGGTAGCCCGCAGGACACGACGACATGAGCGACGACGAACAGGACAAGCGCGGCGGAAAAACCGGCCGGCCGGCCGGTGGCGGTTTCAAACGCGGCGGCAAGACGGGAGACGGCGGCAAGAAGCCGTTCGTGCCCAAGAGCCGGGGCATGAAGTCCCATGGCGGGGCGCGCGACGGCGAGGCTCCACGCAAGCCGAAGAGCTATGGCACGCGCAGCGCCGATGCGGCGAGCGGCTCTGGCGAACGTTCGTTCCGGCCGAAACCTGCCGGCGACAGGCCGCGCGGGGAAAACCGCGACTGGCAGAAGCGCGGTGAAGGCCGTGACGGCGCGCGCGATGGTGGCGGCGAGCGTCGTCGCTCCTTTGGCGAGAGGCCGGTGCGTGGCGATGGCGAGGGCGGCAAGCGCCCGGATCGGGACTTCAAGCCGAGAGATTCCAGCCAGCGCGATTTCAAGCCACGGGGCGATCGGCCGGAGCGTTCCGGTGATCGGCCGAACAAGCGCTACGAAAAGCGGGACGATCGCGGGGGGGCGAGGAGTCGGGACGATCAGCGCCGCGAGCGCCGCCCCGTCGAGGACGAGGCCTCGGCCGGCCAGCAAACGGATATGCGCATCGCGCGCCGGCTCGCCCGCGCCGGTGTCGCCTCGCGCCGCGATGCCGAGGCGATGATCGTCGACGGCCGCGTGAAGGTGAACGGCAAGATTATCGATTCCCCGGCGCTCGACGTGAAGCCGACCGACCGGATCGAGGTGGATGGCGCGCCGCTACCCCAGGCCGAGCGCACCCGGCTCTGGCTGTTCCACAAGCCGGGCGGCACGGTGACGACGAACAAGGACCCGGAAGGGCGCCGTACGGTCTTCGACCTGATGCCCGACGACATGCCGCGGGTGCTTTCCATCGGCCGGCTCGACATCAACACCGAGGGGCTTTTGCTCCTGACCAATGACGGTGGTCTGTCGCGCGTTCTGGAACTCCCCTCCACCGGCTGGCTGCGCCGCTACCGCGTTCGTGCCCATGGAGCGATTACGCAGGCGAAACTCGACGAGCTGCGCGACGGCATCTCCGTCGACGGCGTCTTCTACGGCGCGATCGAGGCGACGCTCGACCGCGAGCAGGGCTCCAATGTCTGGCTCACGCTGGGCCTGCGCGAAGGCAAGAACCGCGAGGTGAAGAACGTTCTCGGCGCGCTCGGCCTCGAGGTGAACCGCCTGATCCGGCTTTCCTACGGGCCGTTCCAGCTCGGCGATCTGCCAGAGGGCTCGGTGCGCGAGGTCAAGGGCCGGACCCTGCGCGACCAGCTGGGCGAGCGTCTGGTGGAGGAAGCCGGCGTCGATTTCGACGGGCCGATCACCAATCCGTTCTCCAATGCGCCCGTCGAGGGCCGCAAGGACGACAAGCCTGCGAAGAAGAGCGACTGGGTTTCGGCCGGCGGCCGGGTCGATCGCAAGACCTTCGGCGAGCGCAAGCGCGAGGACGCGCTTAGCCGGCTGGATACCAAACCGCGCGGCAAGTTCGGCGACAAGCCCAGAGGTGACAGGCCCAGAGGTGACAGGCCCAGAGGTGACAGGCCTAGCGAGAGACCGGGCGGCGAGCGCCGGGACGACGGGCCGAAGCGCACCTTCGGCGGCGATCGGGACAGCAAGCCCGGTAACCGCTTCGAGAAGGGTGACAGGGGCGAGAGGGGCGATAAGCGCGAGCGTTTCGGCGGCGAAGGTGATCGCCCCGCGCGCAAGCCCGAAACCCAAGGACGCCGCATGTCGAATGTCTGGATGGCGCCGGGCAACAGGCCCGAACGCGATCCGGGCGGACGCCCCGAGCACAGCGAGGATGCTGGCGGACGGGGAAGCAAGCGGTCCGCGCTCGCCGATCCGAAGCGCCGGGTCTCGCGCCCGCCCTCCGTTGCCGGCAAAGGCAAGGGCAAGCCGTTCCGTCCCAGCGGTCCGCGCAGACCCTCCGGCCCGAAAAAGGGCTAGGCGATGCGGATCGTCGGCGGAGAGTTTCGCGGCCGCAAGCTGAGCGTTCCGGCGACCCAGGACATTCGCCCGACGACGGACCGGACCCGCGAGACGCTGTTCAACATCCTGTCCCATCATCCGGGCGTGACCCTCGATGGGGCCCGGGTGCTCGATGTCTTCGCGGGCACCGGGGCGCTCGGCTGCGAGGCTTTGTCGCGCGGGGCCCGCTTCTGCGTCTTCATCGAGGAAGGCGTCGAGGGGCGGGGGCTCATCCGCCAGAACGTCGAAACGTTCGGGCTTCAGGGCCGGACCAAGATCTACCGGCGCGATGCGACGAAGCTCGGCGCCGTCGGCACCTTCGAGCCCTTCGACCTCCTCTTCGCCGACCCGCCCTATGGCAAGGGTCTTGGGGAGAGGGTCCTTATTTCGGCTCGCGATGGCGGCTGGCTGAAGCCGGGCGCGCTCCTGGTGGTCGAGGAAGCGGCGTCGAGCGCATTCGACCTGCCCGAGGGCTTTGAGGTTTCAGACGAGCGCCGGATCGGCGAGAGCGTACTGCGGTTTTTGACGCTCTCGTCGTGACCTGACCCGCCAATGATTGAATTCAACGGGTTAGATCGTGGTGCGACCATTTCGACATAGAACGATCTAACGAAACCGTAACTGGCATCCGGGCGGTGCGAGGGTCATATCTCAACGACGAAATTTGATCTGCATATGAGGACCGTCCTTTGATCGCTGCGACCCTGCGCCGAACTCTCGTCCCCGCCCTTGCCCTTTCCGTCGCCTTCGCGCCGGGCGCGTTCGCAAAGGACGGTGAGGCCGGGACCTCACAGACCAAAAGCGCTGCGTCCGACGTTCAGGACGTCGCCGTTCCGGACGAGCGGGTGACGAGCTTCACCCTCGACAACGGGCTTCAGGTGGTGGTGCTGCCGGACCGGCGCGCGCCGGTCGTTACCCAGATGATCTATTACAAGGTCGGCGCGGCGGACGAGGCGCCGGGCGAGAGCGGCGTCGCCCACTTCCTCGAGCACCTGATGTTCAAGGGAACGAAAAACTATCCCGAGGGCGAATTCTCCCAGAAGGTCGCGGCGGTCGGTGGCCAGGAAAACGCCTTCACCACCGACGACTACACCGGCTATTACCAGCAGGTCGCCTCCGATCAGCTCGAAATGATCATGACCTACGAGGCGGACCGGATGAGCAATCTGGTGCTCACCGACGACGTGGTCCTGCCCGAGCGGGACGTGATCCTGGAAGAACGCCGGATGCGCGTCGGCAACGAGCCGGGCGCCCAGTTGTCCGAAATCGTTCAGGCGACGCTTTACGCCAATTCGCCCTACGGCACGCCGGTGATCGGCTGGGAGGACGAAATCTCCTCCCTGACGCGCGAGGACGCGATCGCCTTCTACGACAAATACTATACGCCCTCGAACGCCATTCTCCTCATTGCCGGCGACGTGACGGTGGACGAGGTGCGTGAGCTTGCCGAAAAGACCTATGGCAAGATCGAGCAGCGGGCCGAGATCGGCGCGCGCGATCGCCCGGTTGAACCCGAGCCGCGCGCCGAACGCACCGTGACCCTTCGCGATGCGCGGGTCACGCAACCCTCCTTCAACACCTCCTATCTCGTGCCCTCCGAAACGACGGCCGACGAGGGCGAGGCGGCGGCTCTCGACGTTCTGTCCGACGTTCTCGGCGGCGGAACGACCAGCCGGCTCTATCGCGATCTCATCGTGGAGAAGGGCATCGCGGCGGGGGCCGGAGCCTATTATCGCAGTTCCGCGCTGAAAGAGGGCGTGTTCGTCGTCTATGGCACGCCGCGCGGCGGCGCGAGCCTCGATGCGGTGGAGGACGCGGTGAAGGCCGAGATCGAGGATCTGATCGAAAACGGCATCACCGAGGACGAGCTGGAGCGCGCCAAGAACCGGGTGCGCAAGGGCGTCATCTTCCTGCGCGACAGCCAGACGGCGATGGCGCAGCGCTTTGCCACCGCGCTTGCGACTGGACGCACGATCGAGGATGTCGAGACCTGGCCGGACCGGATCGAGGCCGTGACCACCGAAGACGTGCAGGCCGTTGCCAGGAAATACCTCAAGCCGCAACGCTCGGTGACCGGCTATCTCCTGCCCGAGAAAACCGAGAGCGCTAAAGCCGCGACGCCGGACAATGCGCCCGACAGTGCGACAGGCAAGCAGGATTCCTCGGCTGCGCAGCCATCTTCGACGCCATCGATGCCGGCGGGAGGAGCGGTGCTGGAAGAGAGCCCGTCCTGACGCGGGGCCGGCCCTTTCAAGCCGACTGCGAGGCGGGCGACACGCCGACCGATCGACATGAGCCAAGACCATTTCCGGACGGGATCCGACTGATGAATTTCTTCAAGACCTCCACCATCGCGGGTGCCGCGACGATCGCCCTCTCGCTTGTCCTGCCCGCGACGGCCGAGGCCGTCGACATTCAGAGGGTGACGAGCGAGGGCGGCATCGAGGCGCTTCTCGTGGAGGATCACACCAATCCGCTGATCGCGATGGATTTCGCCTTCAAGGGGGCGGGCTCCGTGCAGGACCCCCAGGACAAGGCGGGCCTTGCCAACCTCCTCTCCGGCCTTCTCGACGAGGGTGCGGGCGATATCGAGAGCGCCGAATTCCAGCAGCGTCTCGACGATCTCGGCGTATCGCTGAGCTTCGACGCGAGCCGCGACGAGTTCAAGGGCTCGATCAACGCCATCACGGAGTTTTCGGACGAGGCCTTCGATCTCGCCAATCTCGCCCTGAGCGAGCCGCGCTTCGACGAGGAGCCGGTCTCGCGCATTCGCGGACAGATCGTGACCGGTATCCGGGCCAATGAGAACGATCCCGGCACGCTCGCCTCCGAAGCCTTTCGCGAGACTCTGTTCCCTGACCATCCCTATGGGCGCGACAGCGAGGGCACGGTCGACAGCCTTCAAAGCATCAAGGCGAGCGATCTCGATCGCTTCGTCGACGAGAAGTTCGCCAAGGACAATCTCATTGTCGGCGTCGTCGGCGATATCACGCCGGAGCGGCTGAAGACCGTTCTCGACCAGGTGTTCGGCGATCTGCCGGACACCGCGCAGTTGACCGAGGTGGCCGATATCGAGCCGGACTTCGGCGAGCGAGTCGCGATCGATCTCGCTGTCCCCCAAACGACGATCCAGTTCGCCCTGCCGGGCGTGAAGCGCGACGATCCGGAGTTCTTCGCTGCCTATCTGATGAACCACGTGCTTGGCGGCGGCTCCTTCACCTCGCGGCTCTATGAGGAAATCCGCGAAAAGCGCGGCCTTGCCTATGGCGCGGGTTCCTGGCTCGCAAGCTATGAGCACGCAGCCGTCCTCGGCGCCTCAACGGCAACGCGCGCCGATGCCGCCGAAGAGAGCATCCGCATCATCCGCGAGGAACTGAAGCGTATGGCCGAGGAGGGGCCGACGGAGGAGGAACTTGCCCAGGCGAAGACCTATGTGAAGGGCTCTTACGCCGTGCGCAATCTCGATTCTTCCAGCGCCATCGCCTCGACACTGGTCGGGATCCAGCTTGACGATCTTGGCATGGACTATATCGATACGCGACAGGACCAGATCGACGCGGTGACCATGGAACAGGTGAAGGCAGCAGCGCAGAAACTGCTCTCGGTCGAGCCGACGGTGATCACCGTCGGTCCCGCCGGAGCCTGAGGAATAGGATGGCGCGCATCGGTCTTGCCCTTGGCGGCGGCGGTGCGCGCGGCATCGCGCATATTCACGTTCTTTCAGCCTTCGATGAGCTGGGCCTGAAGCCGGTCCGGGTTGTCGGCTCCTCGATCGGCGCGATCATCGGCGCCGGATACTGCTCCGGGCTCGATGCGCGCGAGATCGGCGAATTCATCGTCGGCTCCTTTGCCCATCGCCGGGACATCGTCGCCAAGCTCTGGCAGACGCGGCCTTCCAGCCTGCGCGACTTTCTCGACGATGGCGGCTTTCGCATCGGCCAGCTCAATGTCGAGCGGATCGTCGCGGCCTTCCTGCCGGCCAACGTTCCCAAAACGTTCGACGATCTCAAACTGCCGCTCGGCGTGATGGCGACGGATTATTACCGCCGTCTGGAATGCGAACTCGATAGCGGTGAGATCGTCTCGGCGCTCGCCGCCTCTTCCGCCTTGCCTGCGATCTTCCGGCCCGTGCGCCGGGAAGGGCGCATCCTCGTCGATGGCGGGATCTACAATCCCATTCCCTATGACCGGCTGAAGGGCCGCTGCGAGATCACCGTCGCGGTGGACGTCAATGGCGGGCCGGAGGGCGACCCGAGCATCGTTCCCGCGGCCATGGAGGCGATGATCGGCTCGTCCCAGCTGATGATGCAGTCGGTGATCGATCTGAAGATCCGGTCCGATCCGCCGAGCGTTCTCGTCCGGCCCCGCGTTTCGCCCTACAAGGTGCTCGATTTCCTGAAGGCACAGGAGATTCTCGATGCGACCCGCCCGATCAAGGACGACGTGAAGCGCGCCATCGAGAACGCGGTCGCAACTGCGGAAAGCGGCATCGAGACCGGGGCTTTCGTCGAGGTGATCGGCACCGATCCGACCTGCATGAGCCACGAGAATTCCGCCGTCGCGCGGTAATATGCCCGCTCTCACGCTGGAAATCAGCGGTGCGTCGTTTCCTCCAGAAACCGCATCAAACCTGTCTCTTCCTGGTTGAGACCCTTGCGCAGTCGTCCCTTCATCAGGTCGGGCGAGAGCCCGCCATCCTCGTAAGCCGTGACGATCCGAGGATGGACGTAGGACGAGCGCGCAACGGCCGGGGTATTGCGCAATCGCTCCGAGACCGACCGCATGGCGGCCGCGACAGCCTTGCGGCGCTTGCTTTCGCTTGTCGCCTCCAGCGCGGTGTCCTCGGTGCAGAGGAAACGCAGGGCTTCGGCCGAACCGTGGAAGGTACGGAAATCCTTGGCCGAAATGCGCTTGCCCGAGGCCTCCCGCATATAGGTATTGAGGACGCCGGCGGTCATCGTCTGGCTTTTCGCCTTCTTGCCGGGAAACTTGAAGAGGCGCGATCCCTTGCCCCTGCGCACCTGTTGGAGGTTTTTCACAAGCGACCTGTCTCGGATCTCGATCTCGTGCCGTTTGCCGGATTTGCCCGTGAATTTCAGCTTGGCGACCCGGCCTTTCGAGATGCGGAGATTTTTCCGACGGAGCGATGCGACGCCCCGCCCGCCATCGGCTGCGTATTTTTCGTGGCCGGGACGCATGGCTGCGAGATCGACGAGCCGGGTCGCGGTTGCGGCGGCAAATCGCTTGTCGTGCTTGCGCCGTTTCATGTCGCGGGAAACGACCGACCGCAGCTTCGGCAGCGCGCGGCCGAACCGCATGAGGCGTTCTGCCTTGACCGCGTTGCGCACGTCCACCCAGCGATCGTGATAGCGGTATTGCAGCCGGCCCTTCTCATCCCGCCCGATCGCCTGGATATGGCCTTTACCGTCGATACAGATGCGTACGTCGTCCCAGGCGGGCGGCAGGACGAGGTCTTCGATCCGCTGCTTCAGTCGTTCGTCCTGCACATCCTCCCCGGAGAGAAAGCAGATTCGATGGCCGTCATCGAGCTTCTGGCGCTCGATCTCGAACGTCTCGGGATCGACGATCGCAAGTCCGACGATCTCGGCGTGATGGGCAAGGCGGGCATCCATGGAAATTTCGTCGCGTGTCCCTGAACGTGGTCGAAGCGAGACTCCAAACCTCCAAGAAACGCCGCCAGTTCCAGAACGCTACCAAATGCCGCGTTCGGGTTGAGGAGACTGATTTCGGACGGCTGCGGCAAAGCGCGCCGTTCACGGAACGATCGGAAGCAGATCCCGCTTTTCCAGCCGATCAACAACGAAAGGTACGGAACACGATGGTCGCATTTCAGAAAGGGCAATACGTCGCCTGGGACTGGGGCAATGGCGAGGCGAAGGGCAAGGTGCAGGATCACTGGGCCGAGAGCGTGACGAAGACGATCGACGGCTCCGAGATCACCCGGCACGGCGAAGAGGGTAACGAAGCCTACCTCATCGAGCAGGACGACGGTTCACAGGTCTTGAAGCTCGCTTCCGAGCTGCACGAACCGAAGGACTGATCCCAGCCAGGTTCAGCCTGTGCGGTACGCCCGAATATCCGTCCGCGAGCGCATCGCCGGAACGTTCAATGGCGCTTGTCGGCGGGCGCTCTTTGCGGGACCGGCTTGCGCTGAAGGCGGCAGACCTTGGTCTTCGAACCATCGCGGTTCTGCCGGATCACGCATCCGGCCTTCTTCGGCTTTGTATCGTAGAGGATGTATTCGCCACGCTTGTCACGCGTGAAGGTCTGGTTCGAGGCGTCGTGTCCGCCAATGCGGACATTGTCGCCGAACCGAACATCGGCCATCGCGTTTTGGGTTAGGGCGAGGGTCGCGATAAGGCTTGCGGCGATCGCGAGGGTGACAAGGCGGTTCATGATCGGCATGCTCCTCGCGGTTAGGCTCGATATATCAGACACATGATATCGGGAGAAGGCGACCGGGCTCCGGCTGTTCGGGTCGACCTTATCGCCGGGCCTGTTTCCTGAAGGTAAGACGCCGTCCCCTGAACGGGCGGCCCCGCCGTCGGCGCTTCGGTCCGCCGTCATCGACCATGTCGTCCTGGCTCTCCGAGCCATCGCCGGCATTTTCGACGGCCTGGAGGGCGGCGTGGGGCTCGACGAGGGGCTCCGGCTTCACGGCCTGGGTCATCACCATGTCCGCACCCGCCATCGTCCCTTCGGATTCCTGCAGCTTCAGCCGTTTCGCATCCCGGCTTCGCACATCGGCGATGATCCGCCGTGCCAGCTGTTCCTCGACACCGAGGGATGTCAGCGTCGCGCCGCCGAAGGCGAGCGCCGATTCCACCGTCTCGCGGATCTCGTAGTCGACGCCGCGCGCTCTCAGCGTCAGGGCGTGGTTGCGATCATATGCGCGCACATAGAGTTTCACGTTCGGAAACTCCTCGCGGATGAGATCGACGACGCGGTTCGTCGTCTCCTGCTTGTTGGTGCACACCGCGACGAGTTTGGCGCGGCGGATGCCCGCCGCCTCCAGCACGTCCTTGCGCATCCCCGAGCCGAAGAAGATGCGAAAGCCGAACTTGGTCGCCGTTCTGATGCGCTCCGCCGAGGAGTCGAGAATCGTCACCTCGCGGCCGCTCGAAAGCAGAACCTGTGCCACCATCTGGCCGAAGCGGGAGAAGCCGATCATGAGGACATCGGAGCCGGCGCCCTCGAAATCCTCGTCCATCTGTTCCTCTTCCTCGTCCTCACCCCGGTTGAGGGCGCGCCGGGCGAGATAGGTGGCGAGGGGCGTCAAGGCCATCGACAGCGTCGTAACGGCGATGAGGAGCGAGGACACCTCGCCGGTGAACACCCTGTCCGCAGCTGCCGCCGAGAAGATCACGAAGCCGAATTCACCGGCCTGGGAGAGAAGGCCGGAGACGCGCACGGCGCTGTCATGGCCTTCGCCGAAGAGGCGCGACAGACCGTAGAGCAGCGCGGCCTTCGAGATCATGAGGGCTGGCGCGGCCAGGAGAACGATCTGCCAGTTGTCGATCAGGACCGCGACGTCGATCGAAAGGCCGACGCCGATGAAGAACAGGCCGAGAAGCAGGCCGCGAAACGGCTCGATATTGGCTTCGAGTTCGTGCCGGTAGGAAGATTCCGCCAGAAGCACGCCGGCGATGAAAGCACCCATGGCCATGGAGAAGCCGGCTGCCGCCATCATCATGGCCGAGCCGAGGACGACGAAGAGCGCCGCGCCCAGCATCACCTCGCGCGCGCCGGACGACGCCATGATGCGGAACAGCGGGTTGAGGAGGAAGCGCCCTCCGATGATGAGGGCTGCGACGGCGCTGACCGAGACCGCGATCTGGACAAGGTCGATTCCCGTGTCTGAGGAATAGGGCGCGAGAAACGGAATGATCGCTAGGATGGGGACGACGGCAAGGTCCTGGAACAGAAGCACCGAGAAGGCTGCCTGGCCGTGCCGCGTATTGGTTTCGCCCTGTTCTTCGAGAATTTGCAGGCCGAACGCCGTGGAGGACAGGGCGAGGCCGAAGCCGATGACGATCGCGGCGGGGATCGAAAAACCCAGAAGATAGGTGACGCCCCCGATAATCAGGGCGGTGACCAGCACCTGCGCCGCGCCCAGACCGAAGATCTGCCGGCGGAGCGCCCAGAGCCGCGAGAGCTTCAGTTCGAGGCCGATGATGAAGAGCAGGAAGACGACGCCGAGTTCGCCGATATGAAGGATTTCCTCTCCCTCGTGGATCAGGCCGAAGAGCGGGCCCATGACGATGCCGGCCATCAGATAGCCGAGAACCGTGCCGAGACCGATTCGCTTGAACAGCGTTCCCGCGACGATGCCGCCGCCCAGAAGCAGAATGATTTCGAGGAAATAGCCGCTTGCCTGTTCCAAAACGCATCCGTCGATTCGAGGGGTAGAGACTTATTCTAGACGTCCTTGACGGGAAAGGCGAAGCCTTGATGGCAGACGGTCTGGACAATAGATGCGTAATGATTGCCTCATGACGGATCGCATTTCCATGGACCAGAATACGACGCGGCTCTTGAACGTCGCCGAACGCCTGCTCGACCGGGTGAAACAGGCCGGTGCCGACGCCGCCGATGTCGCGGTCGCCACCGCGACGAGCAAGGGTGTCGAGGTTCGGCTCGGCAAGGTCGAGGAGACTGAGAGTTCCGAAACCGAAAGCGTCTCCCTCAGGGTCTTCGTCGGCAATCGGGTGGCGAGCGTTTCGGGCGATACGCGCTCCGATCTTTCCATGCTGGCCGAACGGGCGGTCGCCATGGCGAAGGTGTCGCCGCCGGACGACTATGCGAGCCTTGCCGATCCCGATCGCCTTGCGAAGGATCTCCTCGATCTCGATCAGTTCGATCCGACCGAGGTCTCCTCCGATGAATTGCGCGATGCGGCCCTTGCCATGGAAGACGCCGCCCGCGCCGTTCCGGGCGTCACCAATTCCGGCGGCGCGAGCGCGGGCTCGGGAAGCGTGAGCCTCGTTCTTGCGACGACGACCGGCTTTCGCGGCCATCGCACCCGCTCGTCCTTCTCGCGTTCGGTGAGCGTGGTGGGCGGCGAGGGCACGCGCATGCAGCGCGACTACGACTTCGACAGCCGCCTCCATTACGGCGATCTCGACGACCCCGAGGCGATCGGGAGACGAGCCGGCGAACGCGTGGTTCGGCGTCTCGACCCCGGCGGCATGGAGACCGGACGGTTGCCCGTGATCTTCGATCCGCGCGTCTCGCGCGGGCTGATCGCGAGCCTCGTTTCGGCGATCAACGGCGCGGCGATCGCGCGTGGCACGAGCTTCCTGAAGTGGAAGATGGGCGAGCAGGTTCTGCCCGAGACGATGACGCTCACCGACGAGCCGACCCTGAAACGCCGTCCGGGCTCAAGGCCCTTCGATGGCGAGGGCGTTGCCGGCGAACCGCTGACGCTGGTCGAGAACGGCATCCTGAAGACCTGGCTGCTCGATACGGCGACCGCGAAGGAGCTCGGGCTTACGACCAACGGGCGCGCCTCCCGCTCCGGCGCGGGGCTGTCGCCATCGGCAACCAACGTGATCCTGACGCCCGGCGCGATGTCGCCGGACGAGCTGATCGCCGAGACCGGCACGGGGCTTTATGTGGACGAGATGATCGGCCACGGCGCCAATCTCGTCACCGGCGATTACAGCCGGGGCGCGTCGGGCTTCCTGATCGAGAACGGCAAGCTCACCCGGCCGGTCTCCGAGATCACCATCGCGGGCAACCTCAAGGACATGCTTCTGTCGCTGACGGCTGCCGACGATCTCGATACGCGCTTTTCCGTCGTCGCGCCCACCTTGCGCGTTGCGCAGATGACGATCGCGGGGCGTTGACGAAGACCGTGGACCGATCTTTTCCCACCGAAGACGCCGAACTGGACCTTCTGGAAAACGCTGCCCGCGAGGCTGGCCGTGTCGCCATGTCCTATTTTCGCAAGGACCCGGAAATCTGGTGGAAGGAGAACAATTCGCCGGTTTCCGAAGGCGATTACGCCGTCGACCGCTATCTGAAGGAGACGCTGCTCGGTGCCCGCGCCCATTACGGCTGGGTCTCCGAAGAGAGCGTCGTGGAAGGCGATGCGCCGGCCGACCGCGAGGATCGCTTCTTCGTGGTCGATCCCATCGACGGCACCCGCGCCTATCTCAGGGGCGAAGCGACCTGGTGCGTTTCGATCGCGCTGATTTCCGGAGATCGGCCGATCGCGGGGGCGATCTATGCGCCGGTTTCGGACGAGATGTTCACGGCGACCCGCTCGGGCGCTGCCTGCCTCGATGGCGGCCGGCTCATGAACGGTGACGAGGCGAAGACCCGTCTCTCGATCGGGATGCCGGACAGTTTCCGCAAGGCCTATTCGCGCCTCGAGCGATCGGGTGAGCGGCCTGTCGATCCAGAGCGCGGCGCGCCCTCGCTGGCCTATCGTCTCTGCCAGGTCGCGGCCGGACGGATCGATGCGACGCTGATTCGCCCGCGTGCGAACGACTGGGACGTCGCGGCCGGCGATCTTCTGCTTGAGAAGGCAAATGGGGCGCTCGCGACCGAAGGCGGCGGTCCCATCCTTTACACACGCCATCCGAAACGGCACGGACTTCTCGTTGCGGCCTCGAATGCGGCGATGGCGGATGCCCGCGCCCTTGCGCACGCTCTCATGTGAGACTGCCGCGAAATCGCCTTACCGGCTGGCAATAGACGCGGCGAGTACGATAATGTCCGCCGAACCCAACACGAACATGGCGAATAGGTCTTATGGAAGAGCAGAAACCTGAGCAGTTGCTTCATCTCGTCTTCGGCGGCGAGCTGGACGATCTTCAGTCGGTCACCTTCAAGGATCTCGAGGATCTCGATATCGTCGGGATCTTTCCGAACTATTCGAGCGCCCTGTCCGCCTGGCGGTCCAAGGCCCAGCAGACGGTCGATAACGCGGCCATGCGCTATTTCATCGTTCACATGCACAAGCTGCTGACGCCGGAAAGGGCCTGAGCACGGGCGGAACCGGTATCAAGAGCATGGATGAGGGACGTGGCGAGGTTGCAGAAACGCGCGCGAATCGGTCTTCGCCGAGCGGGCTCTTGAAGCGTGTGCGTCAACTTCGCCGCAAGACCCTCAAGACCATCGGTCGCTCCAGAGCGGCCAATTGGGTCTCTGGTGCCGCGATCTACAGGCTCATGCGGTTCGTCGAGCGAACCCAATCCCCGGCGACCGATTTCGAGGCCGCCCGGGCGAAGATCTTCGAACATCATCCGGCGATCGTGGGAATGTGGCATGGACAGCATCTCCTCGCGCCGATCTTCCGGCCTGTCGAGCTCCCTTATGTGGCGCTTCTTTCCCGCAATGCCGACGCCGAGATCAACGCCCAGGTCGTGGCCCGCTTCGGCATCGACACCGTGCGCGGCTCGGGCGGACGCGAGGGCGGAACGAAGTCGGACAAGGGCGGGGCACGGGCGGTGATCGCCCTGCGCAAGGCACTCAAAAGCGGCTCCGGCGTCTGTATGATCGCCGACGTGCCGAAGGGCGTGCCGCGTGACGCGGGCTACGGCATCGTGACGCTGGCGCGTATCTCCGGACGCCCGATCCTGCCGAGCGCCGCCGTGACCAGCCGGCGTCATGTGGTTGCATCCTCCTGGGACAAGACGACAGTGCCGCTGCCCTTCGGCCGGATGGCGGTCGTCGTAGGCGATCCGATTCACGTGCCGGCCGATGCCGACGAGGCCATGCTCGAGGAAAAGCGGATCGAAGTGACGAAGGCAATCGAGGCCGCCAACGAACAGGCGATGCGCAGTGTGAGCGCGGCATGAGCGCAGGCAAGGCACGCGCCGCCCTGTCGGCCTACAAGCTCATCGGCTCCATCGTCTCGCCGGTGCTTCACCCCTACCTCGTCTATCGCACGCGGCAGGGAAAAGAGGACGGTATCCGCAAGCGCGAGCGCTTCGGCTATGCCGGTGCCGCGAGGCCCGAAGGCGTGCCGCTGGTCTGGCTGCATGCCGCGAGCGTCGGCGAGACCCTCGCCGTTGCGCCCATCGCCCGGCAGATCGCCGCCGACGGCGTGTCGGTGCTGATGACGACGGGAACGCGCACCTCGGCCGATATCGTGGAACAGCGCCTGTCGGACTGCGTGATCCATCAATATGTGCCGCTCGACGTGAAGTCGGCCGTGCGGCGCTTTCTCGACCACTGGCAGCCGGATCTGGCGATTTTCGCCGAAAGCGAACTCTGGCCGATGACCCTGCGCCAGCTGTCGGAGCGCAATATTCCGCAGGTCCTCGTCAACGCACGGCTCTCCGACCGCTCCTTCGAGCGCTGGAAGAAAGCGCACTGGTTCGCCGAGGCGCTGATCGAGAATTTCGCGCTGATCATCGCCCAATCGGAGATCGATGCCGAGCGCTATCGCCTGCTCGGGGCCGGCTCCGTCAGCGTCGCGGGCAATCTGAAGGCCGATTCCGAGGCACCGGACGCGGACCCTGCGGCGCTTTCGGAGCTTCTCGGCGCGATCGGTGACCGGCCCATCTGGGCGGCGCTCTCGACCCATGCCGGGGAGGAACTCGCCGCCGCCGCCTGCCATATCGGGCTGAAGCGCCGGCATAAGGGGCTTCTCACGGTCATTGTGCCCCGCCATGCGAATCGCGGAAACGCGATCGCGGAGGATCTGCGTTCGACGGGCCTTCGGGTTGTCCAGCGTTCGACGGGGAGCGTGCCGACCGATGCGACGGACATCTTCCTCGGTGATACGATGGGCGAGATGGGGCTTTACCTCAGGCTTTCCGATATCGCCTTCATCGGCAAGTCCCTGACTGGCGAAGGCGGGCAGAACCCGATGGAGCCGGCCGTTCTCGGTCGGGCCATTGTCAGTGGCCGCTATGTGCAGAACTTCCGGGATGTCTATCAGAGACTGCTGGAGGACGGTGCCTGCGTGATCGTCAAGGACGAGGCGGGGCTGACCCGAGAGGTCGACGGGCTTCTCGATGACGCCGGCCGGCGGGCCGCCATGGGTGCGGCGGGCCGGGACACCGTTGCCTCCATGCGCGGCGCCCAGGAGCGGACGATGAAGGCGCTGTCGCCTTATCTCAATCCGCTTCGTCTCGCCATCAGCCTCGAAAGGCGTTCCCAGAGCGGGCGGATATCGTGAAGGCGCCGGCATTCTGGTGGCAGGCGCCCTCGACGCAATCGACCCTTCTGTCGCCGCTCGGCTATCTCTATGGCCTGATCGCTTCGCGCAACCTTAAGAACGGCAAGCGGGCGGCCTTGCCGGTGCCCGTCATCTGTGTGGGAAATCTCACCGTCGGCGGGGCCGGCAAGACGCCAACGGCGCTTGCCCTTGCGAAGGCCGCGATGGCGCTCGGGCGCAAGCCCGGCTTCGTGTCGCGCGGCTACAAGCGGCGGAGCCGCAAACCGCTTCTCGTCGATCTTCAGACCCATGATGCGGAGACGGTCGGCGACGAACCGCTGCTTCTCGCCCAAGTGGCCCCGACGGCCGTCTGCGCGAACCGGAAGAAGGCCGCCGATCTGCTGATCGAGACGGCGGGCTGCGATCTCGTCATCATGGACGACGGCTTCCAGAGTGCCCAGCTCCAGACGGACCATGCGCTTCTGGTGGTGGACGCGCGGCGCGGGCTCGGCAACTGGGATGTGTTTCCGGCCGGCCCCCTGCGCGCGCCCCTCAAGGCCCAGTTCGCCCACCTCTCCTCGGTTCTTCTGATCGGCAAGGGCGAGGCGGGCTCTGCGGTCGTCAGCGAGGCTGCCCGGTCGAACCATGCGGTCCATCGCGCCCATCTCGTCGCCGAGAATGGCGCACGGTTTGACGGCTTGCGGGTTCTCGCCTTTGCCGGGATCGGCGATCCGCAGAAATTCGTCGAGAGCCTGAAGGCCTGCGGGGCGAGGGTGGAGCGGAGCCGGGCCTTCCCGGACCATCATCGCTACACCGCACAGAATATCGCCGCCCTCTCCGGCGAAGCCTGGAAGAGCGGGCTGCAGCTGGTGACGACGGCGAAGGATGCGGCGCGTCTTTCGACAGGCGATGAGGCGGCGCGACTTTTCCTGAAGGAATGCGAGGTTCTGGACGTGACGCTCGCCTTCGAGGGCGAGATGACGGCGACGGCGATCGTGCGACAGGCGCTCGCAGCCTTCCACCGCCGCCGCTACGGCGTTTGATGCCTTTGCGAAAAAGGAATGCTCAGGCCTTGCCGGCGCGGACCTGCTTTTCCCGCTCGAAGACGGCATCCGCGTCGCGATAGGCTTCCTGACGTTCGACGCTCCAGTATTTCAGGAGATCGAGGGGGATCGGTTCGCCGGTCACGGCGCAGCACACATAGGCACCCGACCGCACGACCTGAAAATCGGGCGTTCCGTATTTCAGCTTGGCTTCGCCGCCGTCCATGCGGTTCATCGAAGGACTCCGTTGCCTGGTCTCGGACTTTCGAGGCGCTAACGCCTTTTGCCCGTGAAGGCAAATGCGACGACGTCGCGCCGGTCAGCCGGCCTAGTCGATCTTGCCCCAGCGCATGCGAGCGAACGCCCGGTCCTTCGCCATCCGGGGTCGCATTTGGCCCGGTTTCGACCGGTTTCGGTGCGTCAGCGTCTACCATTGCCGCGTTTTTGTTCCCATCTGCCTTCCCGAAGCTAAGAAAATGACGTGCAGGCGAAGGGATATTAAGCCAAGTGGATGTGTTCATCGATATCGCGCTATTGATCGGCGGGCTCGTTTTTCTGTTCATCGGCGGTGAAGGCCTCGTGCGAGGCAGCACATCGATCGCAGAGCGCTTCGGCTTCTCCCGGCTCATTGTCGGCCTCGTGATCGTCGGTTTCGGCACCAGCGCGCCGGAGCTTCTCGTTTCCGTGCAGGCCGCGCTCGACGGCGCACCGGACATTGCGATCGGCAATGTCGTCGGCTCGAACATCGCCAATATCCTGCTCATCGTCGGGGTCGGGGCGGCCATGGTGCCGATCGCCAACGACGATCCGGCGATCCGGCGCGATCTCCTGGTCATGCTCGCATCGGCCGCGCTGATCGTTCTGATCTTCCAGTTCGGCACGATCGGACGGATTGCGGGCGCTGCGATGTTCGCCCTGCTGATCGTCTATCTGACGGTGAGCTACCTTGCCGAGCGCCGCCGGCTGGCCCGATCGAAAGGGGCGGAGACCGAAATTGCCGCGCCCGAGCTGAAGCCGCTGATCGCCACCATCGCCGTTGTCGCGGGCATCGTCATGCTGGTTCTCGGCGCGCGGCTGATGGTCGACGGGGCAACCTCGCTCGCCCGCCACATCGGCGTATCCGAAGCGGTGATCGGGCTGACCATCGTCGCCATCGGCACCTCCCTGCCGGAGCTTGCCACCGTGTTTATCGCCGCCCGCAAGGGCGAGGCCGACGTCATCCTCGGCAATGTCGTCGGCTCGAACATCTTCAACATTCTCTGCATCCTGGGCGTCACGGCGATGATCACCCCGATCGGGGTCGCCGATCGCTTCGCCACGATCGACGGACCGCTGATGCTGGCGCTGTTCTTCGCAAGCATCGTCGTCCTCTTCGCCTATCAGCGGATCGGGCGGTTCGCAGGTGTCGCGATGCTGGTGCTATATGCCGCCTATATCGGCGCTCAGAATACGCTTTGAGGCGCTAGCTTAACGCCCGAACAGGGCTTCGAGATCGGCACGCTTCAATTCGATGAAGGTGGGGCGGCCGTGATTGCAGGTGCCCGAGCCGGGCGTTGCCTCCATCTCTCGCAGAAGCGCGTTCATCTCGTCCGGCTTGAGCCTCCGTCCGGTGCGCACAGAGCCGTGACAGGCGATGGTCGCGGCGACATAATCGATACGCGAGCGCACGCTGTCGCCGGTTCCGAACTCGGCGAGCTCCTCGGCAAGATCCTTGACCAGCCGTTTGATGTCGCACTGGCCGAGGATCGCCGGCGTTTCGCGCACCGCGATCGCGCCGGGCCCGAAGCGTTCGATGTGGAGGCCGAGTGCTGAAAGCCCGCTTGAAGCCTCCGCGAGGCGGTCGGCGTCGTCCTCGGGAAGATCGACGACCTCCGGGATCAGCAGCATCTGCGAAGCGATGGGCTTGCCGTGCAGCGCGGCCTTCAGGCGTTCGTAGACGAGACGCTCATGGGCGGCATGGCCGTCGACGAGGACGAGCCCGTCCTCTGTTTCCGAAAGAATGAAATTCTCGAAGAGGTGGGCCTTCGCTGCGCCGAGGGGATAGGCGGTCTCACGGGGCGTGCCTGCGGCATCCTGATGGCCGTGCGTTGCCGGGCCGGCCTCGAACGCCGTCTGGCCGGTCTCGGCAAATCCCGAGCTGGCCGGTCGCTCCACGGCCGGCGTGCCGGCGGCATCCACCGCGACCTTGCCGTCCAGCGGACGATAGGCGGCGTGCGCCACATCGAAGGGCGTCTTCGGGCGTTCGGGAGCCTGATAGCCGGAAAACTGCGAGCCTGCGAACGGCTGGCGCGGCTTCATCGCAAGGTCGGGCGCGCCGGGCGAAAAACCGTCAAAGTGCCGTGCCGGCTCCTGAGGCGCTTGCTGTCCGCCACCGGAAAACCGTGCCATCAGGCCGCTCGTCGCCGTCGTCGTGCCGCGCACGCCCTCATTCGCCATCGCCTCGCGGATCGCGCCGATGATCAACCCCCTCACCAGCTGGGGATCGCGGAAGCGCACATCGGCCTTAGCCGGATGCACATTGACGTCCACAAGGGCGGGATCGAGCTCGACGAAGAGGACGACGACCGGATAGCGGCCCTTGGCCATCATATCCGAATAGGCGCCTTGCAGGGCCGAAATCAGCATCTTGTCGCGCACGGGACGGCCGTTGACATAGAAATACTGAGCCAGCGAATTGCCGCGATCAAAGCTTGGTAAGCCGGCAAATCCTGAAAGATAGACATCCTCACGCGCCGCCTCGATGGCGACCGCGTTGTCCGCAAAATCCTTGCCGACCACGTCGCCGATGCGGGCAAGCGCATCGTCGGGCGAAGCTGCTTCCAGAACGAGACGCGAGCGGTCGGGACCGTCCAGTTCGAAACGCACGCCCGGAAAGGCGATGGCAAGGCGTTTGACGATGTCCGTGATGGCGGAGGTTTCGGCGCGCTCGCTTTTCAGGAATTTCAGCCGGGCCGGCACGGACTGGAAGAGGTCCCGCACCTCGACGACGGTGCCTTTCGAAAGCCCCGCCGGCATCGGTCCCTCGCAGTGGCCGGCCTCGACGCGCACCTCGAACGCTTCGCCAGCCCCTTGCGCCCGCGAGGCGAGGGAAAGCCGTGCGACCGAGCCGATCGAGGGGAGGGCCTCGCCGCGAAAGCCGAGGCTCATGATCTTGTCGAGACCGCCGGAGAGTTTCGAGGTGCAGTGGCGCCTGACCGCAAGGCGAAGTTCGTCCTTCGGAACGCCCTTGCCGTCGTCGGTGACCCGGATCAGCGTCTTGCCGCCCCCGGCGGTCGCGATCTGGATGCGCCGGGCGCCGGCGTCGAGGGCGTTTTCGAGAAGTTCCTTCACGACGCTCGCCGGCCGCTCGACCACCTCGCCGGCGGCGATCTGGTCGATCAGGAATTCATCGAGCTGGACGATGGGCATGAGGCATCCGGGCGATCGTTATAAGGCGTGATCAAGCATTCTGGGTATCGATAAAGGTAGGGTCGGACAAGTCGCCAGAAGACGTGTTGCGCAAGTGTCCACCATGGTTTTTACAAAAGTGGTCGACACCATCATTGTTGCAGTCTTCTGCCGTTAGGGAATATAGTGATTTTGCGATCGCAGATCGCTTGTATCGATACCGGCCTTGAGAACAACGGTGGATCCGATGATGCAGAAGCTTCGTGTTCTTTTTTTGCGAAACTGGATCAGCAAGGGTTCATCGGCTCTCGTCTTCGCGATCTCTCTCTCGATGTTGATGACAGGGATAACGCTAGCTCAGGATGGGTCGACACTACCGACGAACCTGGTTCCCCCGCCTTGGTATTTTTACGCAGTGGCAGTCGTCGTCGTCGGTGTTTCCGTTTGGGTCGCCTATCTGGTGAATAATGCATTGCTCAAGTCGCCGGACTGGTCATTCGCCAAGGCGCTGTCGGAAAAGGCAGTCGTGCCGCTCTTCGATAAGGAAGGCAAACCGATCCAGAACGCCACCAATGCCACGCATAGAAATGAGTATCAGACGAGTACGACGCGATTGATCGCGTTCGTCGGCGCAATTGTTATTTTGATTTTCTTCTCGGGTTTCGGACTGCTGGCCATGCACAAGTTCGCGTATGGGGGCTTGAACTGGGAGCATCTTGAACCGGTCTTCTATTACCTGCTCTCCGGCATGATCTTGTTCGTGCCCTACGCGATAAACAGGCTCTCTGGGCTCGTAGGGGGCTGGCTCGGCAAGCCGAAAGCCTAGCCAGGTATGAGCATCACCCCGGCTTCTTCTTCCGTGCCTCGATGATCGTCACACAGCGCACCACCTCGTAGCCGCGATCGGCGGCGATCGCCTCGAAGCGGGCGGTGAGGGCGCCATCCTCGAATTCCACGATCGAGCCGTCGTCGAGATCGACGATATGGCCGTGATCCTCGCTGTTGCAGAGCTCGTAGCGGGCAGGGGAATTTTCGAGCGACAGCTTCCGTATGAGGCCGAGCTCTTCGAGGACGCTCAAGGTGCGGTAGACCGTTGCGAAGGAGATCGTCTTGTCGAGTTCGCGCGCCTTGCCGGTGATCTCCTCGGCGGTCGGATGATCCTCCGCGCCTGACAGCGTTCGCATGATGGCAACCCGCTGATTGGTCACGCGCAGGCCTGCATCGCGCAGGAGGTCCGCGAAGGTGTCGGATGTCTCGTGAGTGTCGGGGCTGCGCGTCATGGAGCGATGTAATCCGTAATCCGGCACGAGCGCAATCGGGAGCCCCGGGCGTTCTGTGTTCGCGAAAAGACCGCTTTCATGGGCAGTTCGCCGGTTTGTCTTGACTTAATGAGAATGATTTGCAACTGCATAAGGCCGATGCCACGCTGTTTTTCAACAAGCCGATGCCGTTTTGTTCGAGCAAGGAGTGCGCCCGCTTATGCCCATGTCGAGATCGACGCCCCTCCTGGCTGCCGCCAGCCTGTTCGCGCTTTTGAGCGCGCCGGCCAATGCGCAGGATGGCGAGAAGCTGAAGGCCGTCACAACCTTCACCGTGATCGCGGACATGGCGCGCAACGTTGCCGGCGATGCCGCGACCGTCACCTCGATCACCAAGCCGGGTTCGGAGATCCACAACTACCAGCCGACGCCGGGCGATCTCGTCGGGGCGGGGGATGCTGATCTCATCCTCGCCAACGGGCTGGGGCTGGAGCGCTGGTTCGAGCGCTTTCTCGCCAATCTCGGCGATATCCCGACCGTGACCGTCTCCGATGGCGTCGAGCCGTTGGGGATCTCCGAGGGCCCCTATGACGGCAAGCCGAACCCCCATGCCTGGATGTCGCTCGAAGCGGCGAAAATCTATGTCGACAACATCGCCGAAGGCTTTGCGGCCGAGGACCCGGACAATGCCGAGACCTACCGGGCGAACGCGGCTGCCTACAAGGGCGAACTCGAGGCCGCGATCGGTCCGATCCGCGAGGAGATCGCCGCGATCCCCGAAGGCCGCCGCTGGCTTGCGACGAGCGAGGGCGCCTTCACCTATCTCGCCCGCGATTACGGGCTGAAGGAACTCTACCTCTGGCCGATCAACGCCGATCAGCAGGGAACGCCCCAGCAGGTGCGCAAGGTGATCGACACGATCGGGGCCGAGGATGTGCCTTGCATCTTTTCCGAATCGACGGTCTCGGCAAAGCCCGCCGAGCAGATCGCGCGGGAGACCGGCGCACGCTATGGCGGCGTCCTCTACGTCGATTCCTTGAGTGAGGAAGGCGGGCCCGTGCCCACCTATATCGATCTCATCCGCGTCACGAGCGAGACGATTGCCGCATGCTTGACCGAGTGAGTCCTCGCGAGGCCGAAACGAAACGTGCCGAGCCGGCGGTGGGCCTCAGGGTGACGAACGCCTCCGTCACCTATCGCAACGGGCTGACGGCGCTGAAATCGGCGAGCTTTGCCGTGCCGCACGGCTCGATCGCCGCGCTCGTCGGCGTCAACGGCTCGGGCAAGTCGACGCTTTTCAAGGCGATCATGGGTTTTGCGCCGCTTTCCGAAGGAGAAATCGAGATCCTGGGCGGAAGCGTTTCGGATGCGCTGAAGGCCAATCAGGTCGCCTATGTGCCCCAGAGCGAGGAGGTCGACTGGAACTTTCCGGTCCTCGTCGAAGACGTCGTGATGATGGGCCGTTACGGCGAGATGGGCTTTTTCCGCAGGCCTTCGAAGGCCGACCGTGACGCGGTGAGCAAGGCGCTGGAACGCGTTGCCATGGCGGATTATCGCGGCCGGCAGATCGGGGAGCTTTCCGGCGGGCAGAAAAAGCGGGTCTTTCTTGCCCGCGCGCTCGCCCAGGACGGCCGGGTGATCCTGCTCGACGAGCCCTTTACGGGCGTCGATGTCGGCACCGAGGACGCCATCGTGAAGCTTTTGAAGGAGCTTGCCGCCGAAGGCCGGGTAATGCTTGTTTCGACTCACAATCTCGGCTCTGTGCCGGAATTTTGCGATTATACGGTGCTCGTGAAACGCACGGTGCTGGCCAGCGGCCCGACATCGGAAGTGTTCACGCGCGCAAATCTCGAAGAGGCGTTCGGCGGCGTGCTTCGCCATTTCGACCTGTCGGACCGCGCAAGCGCCGGGGCGACGGGTATTCTCACCGACGACGAGCGACCCTTCGTGGTCTATCCGGACGCCGAGATCGGCGAACCTGAGCCGGACGGGGAGGGGCGATGAGCCTCCTGCTCGATCCCTTCACCTATGGCTACATGGTCAATGCGATGGTCGTGAGCGGTCTCGTCGGTGCGACCTGCGCGTTCCTGTCGGCCTATCTCATGCTGAAAGGCTGGTCGCTGATCGGCGATGCGCTGTCTCATGCCATCGTACCGGGTGTCGCGGGTGCCTACATGATCGGGCTTCCCTTCGCCTTCGGGGCGTTTTTGTCCGGCGGGCTGGCGGCGGCGGCAATGCTCTTCCTGAACCAGCGCACGAAGCTGAAGGAAGATGCGATCATCGGCCTGATCTTCACCTCCTTCTTCGGCCTCGGCCTCTTCATGGTCTCGCTCTCGCCGACCTCGGTCGACGTCAACACCATCGTTCTCGGCAATGTTCTCGCGATCACGCCGGCCGACACCTGGCAGCTTCTGATCATCTCCGGCGTCACGCTCACCGTCCTCTCGGTGAAGTGGAAGGACATGCTGGCGACCTTCTTCGACGAGAACCATGCGCGCACGGTGGGCATTCCGGTGACCACCATGAAGGTCGTCTTCTTCGCGCTGCTTGCCGCATCGACCGTTGCCGCGCTCCAGACCGTCGGCGCATTTCTGGTGATCGCCCTGGTCGTCACCCCCGGCGCGACGGCCTATCTCCTGACCGACCGGTTCCAGCGGCTGGTTCTCATCGCCGTCGCGATCGGGGCCGGGACGAGCGTCGTCGGGGCCTATGTCAGCTTCTTCGTCAACGGCGCGACCGGCGGCGTCATCATCTGCCTTCAGACGCTGATTTTCCTCACCGCCTTCGTCTTTGCGCCCAAGCACGGCCGGCTCGCCGCCCGGCGCAAGCGGCGCGCGGGCCTTGCGGGAGAGGCGGACAGCTTTGTGAGCGAGGAGCGGGCATGATCGGCATGCTCTTCGAAAACCCGCTGATGCCGTTCAGCTTTCCCTTCATGCGCGAAGCGATGCTGATCGCGGTTCTCGTCGCGGTGCCGACGGCGCTTCTGTCCTGCTTTCTCGTCCTCAAGGGCTGGTCGCTGATGGGCGATGCGATCTCTCATGCGGTGCTGCCGGGCATCGTTCTCGCCTATATCTTCTCCCTGCCGCTGGCGCTTGGGGCCTTCGTCGCCGGCATGGTGTGCGCCGGGGCGACCGGCTATCTGGCGGAAAACAGCCGGGTGAAGGAGGATACGGTGATGGGCATCGTCTTCTCCGGCATGTTCGGCTTCGGGCTGGTGCTTTACACCAAGATCGAATCCGAGGTTCACCTCGACCACATCCTCTTCGGCGACATGCTGGGCATCCTGCCCTTCGATCTCTGGCAGGCCGCCGTCATCACGGTTGCGACCAGCCTGATCGTCCTCTTCAAGTGGCGCGACCTCCTGCTCCACACCTTCGATCCGATGCATGCCCGCGCGATCGGCCTGCCGGTGCGGCTGATCCATTACGGGCTCCTGACGGTGCTTTCCCTCACCATCGTTGCGGCGCTGAAGGCGACGGGCATCATTTTGACGATCGCGCTCCTGATCGCGCCCGGCGCAATCGCCTTTCTTCTCGCCCGGCGTTTCTCGATGATGCTCTTGACGGCGGTGGCGATCTCGGTCGGCTGCTCGCTCTTCGGCGTTTATGCGAGCTTCTTCATCGACAGCGCCCCGGCGCCGACGATCGTGCTTTCGATGACGGTGGTCTTCATCGCGGCGTTCACGCTCCGCAGCATCAGACCGGAACGGCGACGGCGGCGCGTGACAAGCGAGGCCCCAGAGGCGCCCGCGTCCAGCCGGTAGACCCAAGCACCTGAAAAGAGACAGCTCTTGCCTTTGCGGCCCCGAGCCGCAAGTCTCATGAGACACGATCCGGTCCGGCAGGGCCAGAGGCCCGAAAGAGGCTGCCTGCCGCATCATCGGATCGCCGGCAGCCGTGACGGCGGGAGGGTTGAAGGCCATGCGGGAGGACCCTCCGAGCTTTTCGCTCGGGATCGAGGAGGAGTATCTTCTCGTCGACTGCGACACGCTCGATCTCGCTTCGGTGCCGGATGGGGTGTTCTCCGAATGCGAGGCCGAACTCGGCGATCAGGTCACCCAGGAATTCCTGAAATGCCAGCTTGAGATCGGCACCCGTGTCTGCGCCACCATCGCGGACGCGCGCAAGGATCTCGGCCACCTGCGCCGGACCGTGAAGGCCGTCGCCGGACGTTATGGCCTGGCCCCGCTCGCCGTCTCGACCCATCCCTTCGCCAAATGGGACGATCAGCGCTTTACCGAAAAGGAGCGCTATCGCGGGCTGGAGGAGGATCTCGCCGCGGTTGCCCGGCGCATGCTGATCTGCGGCACGCATGTTCATGTAGGGATCGAAGACGATGATCTGCGCATCGATCTCCTCAGCCAGTTTTCCTATTTCCTGCCCCATCTTCTGGCGTTGTCCACCTCCTCGCCCTTCTGGCAGGGGCATGACACCGGGCTGAAATCCTACCGCCTCACGGTGTTCGACAACCTGCCGCGCACCGGCCTGCCGCCAAGCTTCAAGAGCTGGGCGGACTATCAGCGATCCGCAGGGATCATCGTCAGGACGGGGATGATCGAGGACTGTTCGAAGATCTGGTGGGATGTTCGCCCGTCCGAGAATTTTCCGACGCTGGAATCGCGCATCTGCGACGTGATGCCGAGGATGGAGGATACGCTCGCCGTTGCGGCGCTCACCCAGTCGCTGTTCCGACTCCTTTATTCGCTGCGCGCGAAAAACATGTCCTGGCGCCGCTATGATCGTTTTCTGGTTCAGGAAAACCGCTGGCGCGCCTTGCGCTACGGCATGGCCGAGGGCCTGATCGACTTCGGGATCGGCGAGGTGGTGCCCTTTTCGGACCTCGCAGAGGAGTTGATCGACCTCACGCGGCCCCATGCCGAGGAACTGGGATGTTTACCAGAGGTCGAGCATATCCGTGCGATCGCGGCGGAGGGCACGAGCGCCGACCGGCAGACGCGGCTCATCCAGAGGCTAAAGGGCGAGGGCGCAAGCCATGACGAAGCCATACGCGGCGTCGTCTCCGCCCTTATCGAGGAGTTCGCCGAGGGGCTTTGAGGTTTCTACTCGCTCGGTGCGACGAATTCGGTCACCGCTTCGAGGAAGCTGTATTCGCTGACGGGGTTCGAATAGAGCGGTTTGGGCTGGGCGGCCCACATGGCGATGACCACGTTGCGGGCCGGGTTGATATAGACATGCTGGCCGAAGATGCCGATGGCGGCGAAGGCCTCATCGTCCTTGAAAGCTTCGCCCTTGGCGACAGGCCACCACATCTGGCCGTATTCCGTCATCTTGCCGCCGATCTCGCGGGGCTGGCCGGCCGCCGGGAACCACCCTTCGGGCACGACCCGTTCCCCGTCGATCACCCCGCCCTCCAGAACGAACTGGCCGAAGCGGGCATAATCGCGAAGGGTTGCGGAAAGCCCGCTGCCCCCGATCTCGACCCCATCCGGCGCATCGAGCCACCATGTGGCGTCGCTCTCCATGCCGTAGGGCTTCCAGATCTTCTCGGACAAGTAGTCGGAGACCGTCATGCCGGTCGCCGCCGCGACGAGTTCGGAGGCGACGGAGGTCTCGCCGGTCGAGTAGTTCCACACGGTTCCGGGCTCGGTCGCGCGCGGCAGGGAGGCCATGAAATCGAGGATCGCGCCCGGCTCCTGGGCGATCTGAAGATCGAGCATCTCGCGGCGATCGGACGAGGGATCGGTATAGGTCTCGTTCCACTGGACACCCGACGACATGGTAAGAAGCTGGGCGACGGTGACCGGGCCGTAAGCCGAGTCTTCCAGTTCCGGCATGTATTTCGACAGGGGATCGTCGATGCTCTCGATCGAACCGTCCGCGATGGCCGCGGCGATCAGGGTGGAGACGATCGACTTCACCACCGACATCGACATCCAGCGCGTGTCCCGGTCATTGCCGAGTTCGTAATCTTCGAAAACGATCTTCCCGTCCTTCAGGACGAGAAGACCTGAAATGCGGTTGACGCTCATGGTCTCGAAGAGATCGTATCGCTCGTCCCCGACGGTGAATTCGAGATCGGTGAGGTCCGCCGGTTCGCCATCGGGAAGGGGGTGCGGTGTGTCGCCGGCCTTTACCGTGCGCGTCGGAAACAGCTTGTCGATGTTCCGGAAGGTGCGAACCTGAATATCCGGCAGGAGTCGCCCGTCATAGATCTCGCGAACCGTTCCGATCTCGCCATTCGGCGTCGATGCCGCGTCCTGGGCGAGAGTGGAGGACGGCGAGAGGGCGAAGAGGAGTGACAAGGTGACGGCGCCCGGCAGAGCGCCCCCGATCGACCGTTTCGCATGACCCATTCCCGTCTCTCCTCGTTTTCGTCTGCTTGAAAAAGGAGATGGCGCATCAGGACCTGAGTGACAGGTCGCTCATCGTCTCTGGATAGGCCGGCTCGATCAACCGACGATCACGATAGGGAGCGCCATGGGCCGATATGGTGCCGGGATTTAGGCCTCTTCATTGAGCGCTTCGGCGTAAACCGCCGTATCGCCATCGGAAAAGCAGCAGAGAACGATGCGTCGCACGTGGCCCTGATCGGCGGCGGCAAGGCATTCGCGCGCGGCGATCCGGGCAGCTTGATCCCTCGGAAAGCCGTAGACGCCGGTGGAAATCGCCGGAAAGGCGATCGAGGACAGGCCGTTCTTTTGCGCGAGGGCGAAGCTTTCGCGATAGGCGCTGGCGAGGAGGTCGCGTTCCCCGTCACGCCCGCCATGCCAGACGGGGCCGACCGTGTGGATGACGTGGCGGGCCGGAAGATCATAGCCGTTCGTGATCCGCGCCTCGCCCGTGGGGCAGCCGCCGATCGTGCGGCATTCCTCCAGAAGCTTAGGGCCTGCCGCACGATGGATTGCGCCGTCGACACCGCCGCCACCAAGCAGGCTTTCATTCGCCGCATTGACGATCGCATCGGTTTCGAGCGCGGTGAGATCGCCGGTCAGAACCTCTATCGTCGCGCCGTTCCGTTCGATCCGGCCGGTCATGATGCGCCTCCAAAGCATGGCCGAAAGACAGCGGCGTCCGGTGCCTTTGCCGAGGCCGAGCGGTTATCGGGACTATCGGGGGGCATGGTCTGCCTGTTCCTCGTCTGTGTCAGCGCACGTTATCATGCATCCGGTTCGATCTGAATGTGGCGCGCCCGCCCAAAAAGCGCAAACAAGATGGACTCGGCAGCAGGTTTGCCTCTATCGCTTTCGACCAAGGGGAAGCGGAGAGAGCGATGAACGACAGGACGTTGCGAGAGATGGGGCGGGACCGGTTTCCGACCGATCCGAGACGTGCGACCGTTCTCGGCGAAATTCATGCGCGTCCGTTTCCGCTGATCAATCTACCGCGCGTCATCGTCACCATCGCCTTCATGACCGAAGACGGCGGCGAACGCGACCGTGCGGCCCTGTCCGAACTCTCGCGCAGGCAGGGCGTGCCGCCGCCGGCAACGGATGCCCGCACCCATTCCATCGTCTTTGGACGCGGAAGGTTGCGCTGGGAAAGCCATACGGAATTTTCGACCTATTCCTGGGACGGTCCGCCGCCCGATCGTTTTGGCGAAACGGTGGAGGGCCACCCCTTCGGCGCGGAATTCGACGCCCCAGGCCCGATGATCGCCGGCGTTCACCTGGAGATCCGGCCCAAGGACGACGACAGCGAGAGCGCGCTTGGCCAGTTCGACAGGACGAGCTTCTGCTATTCGGAGATGGAGGGCGGCCTTGCCTATGCCGGGACCGATTTCCGGCAGGATTCCGACGGTCTCACACGTGTTCTGGTTCTCAGCGACGGTCTGACGCCTTCGCGCGCCGGCGCGCTCGCCATGCGGCTGATCGATATCGAGGTCTATCGCACCCTGTCCCTTCTCGGCCTGCCGCTCGCCCACGAGATCGGTCCGACGGTGCAGCATCTGGAAGAACAGCTCGTCCACATCACCAACGAGATGAAGGGCGGCGCTGACGACAGCCGCGGGCTTTTACAGGAAATGACGCTTGCCGCCGCCGAGGTGGAAGCGGCGGCCGCGCGTGTTCTCTATCGCTTCGGCGCGAGCAAGGCCTATGACGAGATCGTGCGCGAGCGCCTGTCTTCGGTCGGCGAGCAGCCGGTGCCGGGTTCTGAAAGCTGGAGCGCGTTCCTGCAACGGCGCACAGCGCCCGCGATGCGCACCTGCCAGTCGATCGAACGGCGGTTGGCGACGCTTTCCGAAAAGCTCTCTCGCGCCGCCAATCTTCTGCGCACGCGGATCGATGTGGAACTGGAGCATCAGAATCGCGACCTTCTGACCTCAATGGACCGGCGCGCGCGCCTTCAGCTGCGATTGCAGCAGACCGTCGAAGGTCTCTCGGTCGCGGCGATCGGCTATTATGTCGTCGGACTGTTCGGTTATCTTGCCAAAGCGCTGGAGAAGGAAGGCTTTCCGGTATCCGCAACCGTGATGACGGCAGCGTTCGTCCCGGTCGCGCTTCTGGCCGTCTGGCTCGTCGTGCAACGCATTCGCAAGCACCACGCCGATTAAGGCATGATGGCGAAAAATTGCATGACGTTTCGGATGACATCATGCGCAAAAACAAACATTTAGAGCGAAGTGACGACTCCGGCTTCTCGCATTTCGCCTAGCTGTGGAGCCTCATCAGGTCGTTCCGGTCCAGGCCCCATCGGCTGATGGGGGTGGTCGAGTGATTGCGCCCTGCGGCCGATGCCAATTGTCGCTTTCGAGCATCCCGGTCGTCGACAGTATCGACGCCCTGTCTTCGAAGCGGCCAGCGTCCTCTTAGCTTGGTCGGTCAGCGATCCGCGCGAGGAGCTCATCGAGAATCAGGCGCTCGCCGGGCGAGAGCGTCTCGACGTCATTAAGATGGGCACGCAATCCCAGTGCGAGCGAGGTGACGCCAGCGGTCGAGTGGACCGATGGGTCCAGAGTGATGGACGCGAGGACGGCTTCGCCTGCGAGGTGCGAAAGGCTTGGGTCGCGCTCGTCTTCGGGCGTCGCAAGCAGCGATGCGACGGTTCCCAGCCCTGCTGCATGGACAAGGCCGACCGCGCGCTCGATGGGACCGTCATCGAGCGGCATGAGGTGGGCGAGGGCGGCTGACTTCCTTACCTAAGCGAGCGCCGACAAGCAGGCTGTACACTTTCCAAACGAAAAGGGCGGCCCCGAAGGACCGCCCCATATTGATCAGGTGCGATGTGCGCTTGAGCGAATGGCTTCTTAGAAGTCCATACCGCCACCTGAAACCGGGCCTGCCCGGTTTCAGCACTTATTTCAGAATGGGCGGTTTCATGAACTTCCTGGAAGCCGGATGGCTTCTTAGAAGTCCATACCGCCCATGCCACCCATGCCGCCCATGCCGCCGGCCGGCATTCCGCCGCCGCCGTTGTCCTTCTTCGGCGCTTCCGAGATCATGGCCTCGGTGGTGACGAGAAGGCCAGCAACCGAAGCTGCATCCTGCAGGGCCGAACGGACGACCTTGACCGGATCGACGATGCCCATCTGGATCATGTCGCCATATTCGCCGGTCTGGGCGTTGTAGCCGAAGGAGGTGGACTCGTTCTCGAGGATCTTGCCGACAACGATCGAGCCTTCGCCGCCCGCGTTCTGCACGATCTGACGGATCGGAGCCTGCAGCGCCTTGCGGACGATGGAGATACCGGCGTCCTGATCGGCGTTGGCACCCGTGATGTCGAGGGCGTGGGACGCACGCAGCAGCGCGACGCCGCCGCCGGCCACGATACCTTCTTCAACGGCCGCGCGGGTCGCGTTGAGGGCGTCGTCGACGCGGTCCTTCTTTTCTTTCACTTCGACTTCCGTCGAACCGCCGACGCGGATGACCGCAACGCCGCCTGCGAGCTTGGCGAGACGCTCCTGGAGCTTCTCACGGTCGTAGTCCGAGGTGGTTTCCTCGATCTGCGCCTTGATCTGGCCGACACGGGCCTTGATCTGCTCGGCTTCACCGGCACCATCGACGATCGTGGTGTTTTCCTTGGTGATCGAGACCTTCTTGGCGCGGCCGAGCATGTCGAGGGTGACGTTCTCGAGCTTGATGCCGACGTCTTCCGAGACAACCGTGCCGCCCGTGAGGATCGCGATGTCCTCGAGCATGGCCTTGCGGCGATCGCCGAAGCCCGGTGCCTTTACGGCAGCGATCTTCAGGCCGCCACGGAGCTTGTTGACGACGAGCGTTGCGAGCGCTTCGCCTTCGACGTCCTCACCGATGATGACGAGCGGCTTCGAGGACTGAACGACCGATTCCAGAACCGGCAGCATGGCCTGAAGGTTGGAGAGCTTCTTCTCGTGAAGGAGAATGTAAGCGTCTTCCAGCTCGGCGACCATCTTCTCGCCGTTGGTCACGAAGTACGGCGACAGGTAGCCGCGGTCGAACTGCATGCCTTCGACGACTTCGAGCTCTGTCTCGGCGGTCTTGGCTTCCTCGACGGTGATAACACCTTCGTTGCCGACCTTCTGCATGGCGGCGGCGATCATCTCGCCGATTTCCTTCTCGCCATTGGCAGAGATCGTGCCAACCTGCGCGACCTCGTCAGAGGTGTCGATCGAGCGGGCACTGGAACCGAGCGCGTCGACGACCTTGGCGACGGCCGCGTCGATGCCGCGCTTGACGTCCATCGGGTTCATGCCGGCTGCAACGGCCTTGGCACCTTCGCGAACGATCGCCTGGGCGAGAACGGTCGCGGTGGTCGTGCCGTCACCGGCCTTGTCGTTGGTCTTCGAGGCCACTTCGCGCACCATCTGCGCGCCCATGTTCTCGAACTTGTCCTCGAGCTCGATTTCCTTGGCGACCGAAACGCCGTCCTTGGTGATGCGCGGAGCGCCGAAGGACTTGTCGATCACGACGTTACGACCCTTCGGGCCGAGCGTCACCTTCACCGCGTCGGCGAGGATGTCGACGCCGCGCAGCATGCGTTCGCGGGCGTCGCGGCCGAACTTGACTTCTTTAGCTGCCATGTGGGTTTCTCCTCAGCGTGCCGTCAAAGGCCACGCTTTGTTGAATTGAATTGGGAAGAGTTCGAAAGGCTTGAGGGCCGGCTGTTCAGCCGACGATGCCCATGATGTCGGACTCTTTCATGATGAGCAGGTCTTCGCCGTTCAGCTTGACCTCGGTGCCCGACCACTTGCCGAAGAGGACGCGGTCGCCCTTCTTGACGTCGAGTTCGATGATCTTGCCGCTGTCGTCGCGCGCGCCGGAACCGACGGCGACGATCTCGCCTTCCTGCGGCTTTTCCTTCGCCGTGTCCGGGATGATGATCCCGCCGGCGGTCTTTGCTTCGGACTCGACGCGGCGAACGAGCACGCGGTCGTGAAGCGGACGGAAGTTCGCATCTGCCATGTTCTTAGAACCCTTGTTGTGCGACATGCCGGACCCTTTTTGAAGGTTTAGGCATCCGGCTCGGTAAACTTTTAGCACTCACCAGAGGCGAGTGCTAACGGCGGCGGAGATAGGGGAGGAAGCGCGGTCCCGTCAAGCGGTGTGGTGCAAAAAATGTCGCAGCCCGCCCCGGATGTGGAGGCCACGGCCCCGAACCACAAGTGCCAGCCTTGACCCGGCTCTCCATATGCCCCTAACGCCAAGGGGACACACCGGAACAAAGGAACCGTGATGGCCGACGCGACCGCCGAAAACAGCCGGAGGATCGAGACGCTGATGGACGTCGCCCACGGGTATGGCGCCATCATCTGCGACGTCTGGGGGGTCGTTCACAACGGAGTTGCGAAATTCCCCGCCGCCGAGGAGGCCCTGCTTTCGGCGCGGCACAAGGGCTTGAAGGTGGTGCTTCTCACCAATTCGCCGCGCCCCCGTGACGGCGTCGTCGCCCAGCTCGCTGGCATGGGCTTCGACGAGAACGCCTATGACCATATCGTGACCTCGGGCGATGCGACGCGCGAGCTGATTGCCAAGGGCGAGGGCCCGATCCATCATATCGGGCCGGAGCGTGATCTCGACCTCTTCGCCGATCTGGGCGTCGAGCGTGTGGCGCTGGAAGAGGCGACGCGTGTGGTGGTGACAGGCCTCTTCGACGACGAGAACGAGACGCCCGACGACTATCGCAAACTGTTGAGGGAGCTGCGCGATCGCGAGCTGCCGATGATCTGCGCCAATCCAGACATCGTGGTGCAGCGCGGCGAGAAGATGATCTATTGCGCCGGGTCGATCGCCCGCGAATATGCATCGCTGGGCGGCGAGGTTGCCTTTGCCGGCAAACCCCATACGCCGATCTATGAACTTGCCGCCGAGCGGATCGGCTTCGACAAGAACGCGCGGCACCGGATCCTGGCGATCGGCGACGGCATGCCCACCGATATCCGCGGCGCGCAGTCCTTCGGCGTCGATGTCCTCTTCATTACGCTCGGCATTCATAGCGAGGAGCTGGATTCGACGGATCCGAGCGCAGACAGCGTGACGCGGCTGATGGAGAAGAATTGCCTGACCGCGCGCTATTTCATGCCGGCTCTGAGGTAATGTCGACTGTGCGTTCCGAAGCAATACGGCGCCTCGGTTCGGTGGCGGACTGCCCCGAAACCCTGAAGGGCGGTGTCGTCGCCATCGGCAATTTCGATGGCGTTCACCGGGGGCATCGGGCGGTCCTGGAAAAGGCCGCCGAGATCGGCGCGGCGGAGGACCGTCCGCTCCTGTGCCTCACTTTCGAGCCTCATCCGCGCACGGTGTTCGTGCCGGACAAGCCGGTCGCCCGGATCACGCCGGCGCCGATGAAGGCGCATATTCTCGAAATTCTCGGCTTCGACGCGGTGATCGAGCAGCCATTCACGAAGGATTTCGCCGGTATCGCGCCGGAAGCCTTCGAACAGGACATTCTTCTCGATGCGCTGGGCGCGGCCCATGTGGTGGCCGGCTTCGATTTCCATTACGGCGCGAAACGGTCGGGCACGCCGGAAAGCCTTGGGCGGGCAGGGCTCAAGCACGGCTTCGGCGCAACGCTGGTGCCGGCCTTCGAGGACGAGGGCGGCGAGACCGTGTCTTCGAGCCGTATCCGGGCAGCGCTCGGCGAGGGTAGGGTGGAAGACGCGGCGGGCCTACTCGGCTATCGTTTCACCATCCAGGGCGAGGTCGTTCACGGCAAGAAACTCGGTCGAACGCTCGGCTATCCGACGGCGAACCTCGTTCTGGAGGACGAGCTTCTCGCCCACGGCATTTATGCGGTGCGCTTTCGCCGGGCCGACGGAACGCTGCTCGATGGCGTCGCGAGCTATGGGCGGCGTCCGACCTTCGACGATGGCGCGGCCCTGTTCGAGACCTTCGTCTTCGATTTTACCGGCGATCTCTACGGTGAGACGGTCGAGGTTTCGGTGGTCTCGCGCCTGCGCGGCGAGGTGAAGTTCGACAGTGCCGAGGCGCTGGTTGCGCAGATGGACAAGGATGCCGAGGAGGCGCGGGCAGTGCTTGCCGGTATCGCGCCGCTGTCGCCGCTCGACCGGGCGCTTTGCTTTTGAATGATGGCCAGGCCGGCAAGCCGGTCGCGCTGATCACGGGGGCAAGTTCTGGGCTGGGGCTCGCGCTGGCACGCCGCTGGGCCGGGCGTTACCGGCTCGTTCTGACGGGGCGGCGTGAGGAGTTTCTCGAGGCACTGCCTGAGGATGCCCTCTATGTCTCGGCCGATCTTGCGAAGGCGGAAGAGGCTGCGGCCCTTCTCATGGCCGCGCTGGACGACGCCGGCCTCGAAAGGCTTGATCTCGCGGTTCTGAACGCCGGGACCGGCCTCTATGGCGATCCGTTCGCGGAGGATGCCGAAAGCCTTCGCGAGACATTGGCCGTCAATCTCACAGCGCCCGTTCTTTTGGCCCACAGCCTCTTTCCTCGCCTCAAAAGGTCCGGCGGGCGGCTCGTTCTGGTCGGCTCGGTCGCCCATCGCGGCTCCGGCAATCTTGCGACCTACGCGGCCTCGAAAGGGGGGCTCGACGCGTTTGCCCGCGCACTGCGGGAAGAATGGCGCGGCCGGGTCGGCGTCTCGATGATCCATCCGGGGCCGATCGCGACCGCCATGCACGAAAAGGCAGGGTTCGATCCGAAGGGCCTGCGGCGGATCTTCGCCTCGCCGGACCGGATGGCCGCGATGGTCGAGAGAGCAGCGGCGAGGGAGCGGACAGTTCTGGGCCTTGGCCGCGTATTCGCGCACAAGCTGCGCCACGGAGGCCGGTTTTGAAGCGCGCATTCGTGACCGGCGCTGCGGCCGGGCTCGGACGAGCTACGGCAGAACAGCTTGCCCGCGAGGGCTGGGAGATCGTCGGCCTCGACCGGGACCAGGGCGAGCATGTTTCGATCCGGGCCGATCTTTCCGACCGGCGCGAGGTTCTCCGCGCGCTGGACGAGGCGATCGCTGCCGGCCCCTATGATCTTGCCCTTCTCAATGCAGGCATTTCGGCCACCGGCCGGTTCGAGGCCATTCCCGCCGAAGCCCATGAGCGGGTGCTCGCGGTTAACGCCGAAGCGCCGATCCTCTTTGCCAATGGCCTCGTCAGGGCAGAGGCGTTGAAGCGGGGCGCGCGCCTCGTCTTCGTCTCCTCGCTCTCCCACTTCGTCGGCTATCCGGGGGCGGCGAGCTATGCCGCCTCGAAATCGGCTGTCGCGATCTATGCCAAGAGCATCCGCAAGGCGATGACCGCCCGGGGGTATTCGGTGACGCTCGCTTGTCCCGGCCCGATGAGAACCGCGCAGGCCGAACGCCATGCACCGCCGGATGCGAAGGTGGACAAGCGCATGAGCGCCGAGGCCGCCGCGCGCATTATCCTGAAGGCGGCGTTCGCGGGACGTTTCCTGACCGTTCCCGGCGTCTCGAACCGTGCGGCCTCGCTCTTCGGGCGTCTTGCGCCGCGTTTTGCGACCCGCGCGATGCACCGGCTGATCTACGAAAAGCTCGACCGCGACGTCTGGTGAGGACCGGTCAGGCGGTGGTTCTGCGACAGGTTTTCCTCCTCACGGATGGCCCATCCGCTTGGTTCGATTTTACGGCATACCTTGGCTTCGCGTGATCGAGCCTAATTGAAAGGGTTGGTCTGCCAAGAGCCAGGGGCGAACCCGACAGGATGTCGTCCCGCTCACTAAGAGAACGAGAGTGCCGCCGATGCTGGAAATCGTCGAACGACTGGAAGAAAAGCGCGCCGAGGCACGGCTCGGCGGAGGGCAGGCGCGGATCGACAAGCAGCACGAGAAGGGCAAGCTGACGGCCCGCGAGCGGCTCGACGTGCTGCTCGATCCCGGCTCTTTCGAGGAATACGACACCTTCAAGACCCATCGTGCCACCGATTTCGGCATGCAAAGCCAGCAATATCCGGGCGATGGCGTGGTCACCGGCTGGGGCACGATCAATGGCCGGCCCACTTACGTCTTTTCCCAGGATTTCACGGTCTTCGGCGGCTCCCTGTCGGAGACCCATGCCGAGAAGATCTGCAAGGTGATGGATCTTGCCGTCCAGAACGGCATCCCGCTGATCGGCCTCAACGATTCCGGCGGCGCGCGCATCCAGGAGGGCGTTGCCTCGCTCGGCGGCTATGCCGAGGTGTTCTGGCGCAATGTGCAGGCCTCCGGCGTCGTGCCGCAGATTTCCGTCATCATGGGCCCCTGCGCGGGCGGCGCGGTCTATTCGCCGGCCATGACGGACTTTACCTATATGGTCCGAGACACCTCCTACATGTTCGTCACCGGCCCGGACGTTGTGAAGACGGTCACCGGCGAGGTCGTGACGGCCGAGGAACTGGGCGGCGCGACCACCCACACCAAGAAGAGCTCGGTCGCGGACGCTGCCTTCGACAACGATGTCGAAGCCCTGATGGAAGTGCGCCGGCTGTTCGACTTCCTGCCGTCCTCCTCGCGAGAAACAGCGCCGACCCTCGATGTCGCCGACGATCCGAACCGGCTCGAAGACTCGCTCGATACGCTCGTGCCGGCCAATGCGAACACGCCCTACGACATGCGCGAGGTGATCGAGAAGATCGCCGACGAGGGCGATTTCCTCGAAATCCAGAAGGATTTCGCCGGCAATATCCTCGTCGGCTTCATTCGCATGAACGGCCAGTCCGTCGGCGTCGTCGCCAACCAGCCCATGGTGCTCGCCGGCTGTCTCGACATCGATTCCTCGCGCAAGGCCGCGCGCTTCGTGCGCTTCTGCGATGCCTTCAACATTCCGATCCTGACCCTTGTGGACGTGCCGGGTTTCCTGCCGGGCGTCAGTCAGGAATATGGCGGCATCATCAAGCACGGCGCGAAGCTGCTCTTTGCCTATGCGCAAGCCACCGTTCCGAAGGTCACCGTCATCACTCGCAAGGCCTATGGCGGCGCCTACGACGTGATGGCCTCCAAGCATATCCGCGCCGACGTGAACTATGCCTGGCCCTCGGCCCAGATCGCCGTGATGGGCGCGAAGGGCGCATCCGAGATCATCCACCGCAAGGATGCGGGCGACGCCGACAAGCTCGCCGCGCACACCAAGGAATATGAGGATCGCTTTGCCAACCCGTTCATCGCTGCCCAGCGGGGCTTCATCGACGAGGTGATCATGCCCCATTCGACGCGGCGCCGCGTGCTGAGGGCCCTGGAAATCCTGAAGACGAAGGACGTGCCCGAGCCCATGCGTAAGCACGACAACATTCCGCTGTGAGGCGCAGTACCCGCTCAACGCGTCATCCGGTCGACGGACCGTTGCGGCTCGCAGTTGGCACGCGCATCAATATGTAACCTCATGCGATGCGTCGCATCGCCCTCGCGATTTTGAACCAGGACAGGTCGATCCATCATGGCCGACGAAACCAAGTTTCCCCCCGAAAAGAACCTTCCCGCAGGCTACGTGCCGGCAAAGGTCTGGAACCCGGACGTCGAATCCGGCGGCACCTTCGCCTCGATCAACCGGCCGACCGCCGGTGCGCGGGAGGAAAAGGAGCTGCCGGTCGGCAAGCATCCGTTGCAGCTCTATTCCATGGGCACGCCCAACGGCGTCAAGGTGACGATGATGCTGGAGGAGCTTCTCGCCGCCGGGCATTCGGACGCAGAATACGACGCTTGGCTGATCCGCATCCACAAGGGCGACCAGTTCGGCTCGGGCTTCGTGTCGATCAATCCGAATTCCAAGATCCCGGCGATGATGGATCACAAGCCGAAAGGCGGCGGCGACCCGGTGCGCCTCTTCGAATCCGGCTCGATCCTTCTCTACCTCGCGGAAAAGTTCGGCGCCTTCCTGCCGAGCGACGTACGCGGACGTACCGAAACGCTCAATTGGCTGTTCTGGCAGATGGGCGCGGGCCCGTTCCTCGGCGGCGGCTTCGGCCATTTCTACGCCTATGCGCCGATCAAGATCGAATATGCGATCGATCGTTTCGCCATGGAGGTGAAGCGCCAGCTCGATCTTCTCGACAAGCAGTTGAAGGACAACGAATATATCGCGGGCAGCGACTACACGATCGCGGACATGGCGATCTGGCCCTGGTACGGACGCCTTGCGGCCCACGGCGCCTATGACGATGCCGGCACCTTCCTCGCCGTCGACGAATACGAGCATCTCCAGCGCTGGCAGAAACAGATCGCCGCGCGCCATGCCGCCAAGCGCGGTTCGATGGTGAATTCCACCAGCGGCGATCCCTCGACCCAGCTCCACGAGCGCCACGACGCCTCCGACTTCGAGACGAAGACTGAGGACAAGATCGGGGACGGCGAATAGTGGCGGTACGCCCCGCCATGACCGAGTGCTCAGGCAGTCCTTCGGGACGGCCGCGGAATAGCCTGCAGTTCGTCCTTTGTCGCGCCGGTCCGAACGGCGCGACGAGAAACATTAAGCGCAAGTGCCTTTTAGACCGAGCGACAAACGAACGGTTTGGCGGCACCGCTGTTCTGCGGATGCGCCGCCATTTGGTACGTACGGAGCCGTCTGACCCGATCTTCTCCACAAATCCACTGCGCGTCGACGAGACCGTCGCCCGCAAGACATATTCCGATGCGTTCTGGGAGGTCTTGAAGTATGACGAAAAGATCAAAAGAAATAGGCTTTAACGTTGCTATTCAGCGCAGAAACAAGTGGCTGGTAACGCCGTACAGCAAGCCCCAAAGACGAAAGTCCACAGAACTTTCTTTGCTTCTGCGCTCGCTCATATGATCCTATTTTTTACTGTTTAGCGACAGCTGCAATAGCGCCTGAGGTTGAATGACAAACCAGCACAATTCCGATTTGAAGCTCGACGTCGGCCTCGGAGCAAGGGCTGAATTGAAAGCAGAGGTGCCACCATCTAGCATGGGACGTTTGGTGGACGCGCTGACCGACGCTATTAGACCTTTCACCGAGCAGCGTGGTCTGAATGCCGACCGGGTGAGACTTCAACGCGAAGAAGTTTTGATCGAGATAGCTAAAAAAGCGCGGCAACGGCTGGAGATCGAAGGCAGAAAGATCGATCCAATTCCCCTTCGGGTCTTACATCCTTTGCTAGAAAAAGCCTCTTTAACCGAAAATGAGGATGAGATATTCATCGAGACATGGGCAAATATACTGTACTCTGCCTCACGATATAAGCGCCCTAATCACTTGATATTTATCGACTTACTCAGCAAGCTCGACGCGCCTCATTTGAGATATTTGGAATATTTGTGTGACACAGACCGAAAAGGTCCTGCGGACGAATTTCTGTTAGTAGACAGGGATAGTCAGGAAATACTAACTCAAATAATAGATAGCAATCTTTCACTTACCAAGTACACCGAAGAAAACCATCAATCCATCGAAGAATCTATTTGGGAAGATTTTAGGGTCAAAGGTTTATCTCCTATCGCTGGCTCTATAAATTTCAGCGTTGATACTGACTATTTTTTCGACTGGTCTGCTAACTTCGCGGGAAATCCCGACAGCATTGGTAGCGCACTGGAGACGCTGAACTTGGTCAAGAGATCTACCATCTCTAATAGTGAAATCATTGGAATTAGCGCATGGCTGGATTATCACTGTATGACGATGTTTGGGCTAGAATTCTTCTACACCTGCCAAGGTAGATCATCAGTTATCGAGGTAGACTAAGTTATGTTCTCCAAAATCCTCATCGCCAACCGGGGCGAGATCGCCTGCCGGGTCATGAAGACCGCCAAGGAGATGGGCATCGCCACGGTCGCGGTCTATTCCGATGCGGACCGGGATGCCGTCCACAAACTGATGGCGGACGAGGCGGTGCATATCGGGCCGGCGCAGGCGAACCAGTCCTATCTGGTGGCCGATAAAATTATCGCCGCCTGCAAGGAGACTGGGGCGGAGGCCGTCCATCCGGGCTACGGCTTCCTGTCGGAGAACGCGAAGTTTTGCGAAAAGCTGGAAGCGGCCGGCATCACCTTCATCGGTCCGAAGCCCAGGGCCATCGAGGCGATGGGCGACAAGATCACGTCCAAGAAGATCGCGGCGGAGGCGGGCGTTTCCACCGTGCCCGGCCATATGGGCCTGATCGAGGATGCCGAGGAAGCCGCGAAGATCGCCGCCGAGATCGGCTATCCGGTGATGATCAAGGCGTCGGCCGGCGGCGGCGGCAAGGGCATGCGGATCGCCTGGAACGACGAGGAGGCCAAGGAAGGCTTCGCGCGTTCGAAATCGGAGGCCGCGTCCTCCTTCGGCGATGATCGCATCTTCATCGAGAAGTTCGTCGAGGAGCCCCGGCATATCGAAATTCAGGTTCTGGCCGACGCCCATGGCAACTGCATCTATCTGAACGAGCGGGAATGCTCGATCCAGCGGCGCAACCAGAAGGTAATCGAGGAGGCCCCGTCGCCCTTCCTCGACGAAGAAACCCGCAAAAAGATGGGCGAGCAGGCGGTGGCGCTGGCAAAGGCTGTCGATTACCAGAGCGCCGGTACGGTCGAGTTCATCGTCGACAAGAACCGCAACTTCTATTTCCTCGAAATGAACACGCGGCTGCAGGTGGAGCATCCGGTGACGGAGCTGATCACCGGCGTCGATCTCGTCGAAGAGATGATCAGGGTCGCGGCCGGCGAGACACTGTCGCGGACCCAGGCCGATGTCGGCATCAGGGGTTGGGCGATCGAATCTCGCATCTATGCCGAAAATCCCTATCGCGGGTTCCTGCCCTCGACGGGCCGGCTCACCCGCTACCGCCCGCCTGAAGAGGGCGCGGCGGAAAACGGAACGATCATCCGCAACGACACCGGCGTCACCGAAGGCTCGGTGATCTCGATGTTCTACGATCCGATGATCGCAAAACTCTGCACCTGGGGTGAGACGCGGGAGGAGGCGATCGACGCAATGTCCGATGCGCTCGATGCGTTCGTGGTCGACGGTATCGAGCACAATGTGCCGTTCCTTTCGGCTATCCAGCGCCATCCGCGCTGGCGCTCGGGCGAGATTTCGACGGGCTTCATCGCCGAGGAATATCCGGACGGCTTTGAGAACGTGGAGCCGGACGAGGAGACCTTCACCCGGATGGCCGTTGCCGCGACGCTGATGGCGAAAGCGGGCGAGCGCCTGCCTCAGGATGCGAGCGGCCAGCGGCTGGAAAAGCTCCTGCCGAAACAGGGCGATTTCACCCGCGTCGTGATGGTGCCCCTGGGGACGAGCGAGCGCAGGGTCACGATCACGGAGGACGGCGTTTCGGTGGACGGCGCGGACCCGGTAAAGGCCGAGATCCGGTGGCATCCGGGCGCGCTGACCGCCGAACTGACCTATGATGGCCGCACGACGATCACCCGCGCGAGCGCCATCACATCCGGCTTCCGCTTGCGCGGCGCGGGCTATGATGTGGCGCTCAAGGTCTATCCGCCCCATGTCGCGCCGCTTGCACGGCTCATGCCGGAAAAACTGCCGCCGGACCTGTCGAAATTCCTGATCTCGCCCATGCCGGCGGTCGTCATGACGCTCTCCGCCAAAGAGGGCGACGAGGTGCATGAGGGCCAGATCCTCGCGGTGATCGAGGCCATGAAGATGGAAAATGTGCTAAGAGCCGAACGCAGCGGCACGGTCTCGAAGGTCGCCGTCTCGGAAGGCGACAGCCTTGCGGTGGACGACGTCATCATGGAATTCGAGTAGGGGCGGGCGGGGACCCGCGCTCTCTTGGGGCCGGACGCCTGAATTGACGTGGAGGGTCAGTTCACGTCTGGCGAAGGGCTAAAAGTGCCCGCTCGGGCTGCCGGAAGACATTCTTTCCCATGTCGTCCGGTATCAATCGACTTTCGAACGGAGGAGTTCGAACGACATGGACGACAAACCGGCAACCGATCTCGATCTCAACGCGGCTGCGGCAAGCGACGGGCCTTCGTGGCAGGAGATCGCGAAGAAGGAGCTGAAAGGCCGCGATATTCTGGATCTGTCGACGAGGACACCGGACGGGCTGACGATCAAGCCGCTTTATGGACCGGAGGATCTGCCCGAGGGCGTCGGCGCGGCGCTGCCCGGCGTCTTCCCCTTCATGCGCGGGCCCCGCGCGACCATGTATGCCGGCCAGCCCTGGACGATCCGCCAATATGCGGGCTTTTCGACAGCCGAGGAATCCAACGCCTTCTACAAGCGCAATCTCGCCGCCGGCCAGAAGGGCCTGTCGGTCGCCTTCGATCTCGCGACCCATCGCGGCTATGATTCCGATCATCCGCGCGTCGCCGGCGATGTGGGCAAGGCGGGTGTCGCGATCGACAGCGTCGAGGACATGAAGATCCTCTTCGACGAGATCCCGCTCGACCAGATGAGCGTGTCCATGACCATGAACGGCGCGGTGATCCCGACGCTCGCAATGTTCATCGTCGCGGCCGAAGAGCAGGGCGTCGACAAGGCCAAGCTCACCGGGACCATTCAGAACGACATCCTGAAGGAGTTCATGGTCCGCAACACCTATATCTATGCGCCCGAACCCTCTATGCGGATCGTCGCGGACATCATCGCCTATACGGCCGCCGAGATGCCGAAGTTCAACTCGATCTCCATCTCCGGCTATCACATGCAGGAAGCCGGCGCGACGACGGCCCAGGAGCTGGCCTATACGCTCGCCGACGGCATGGAATATGTGCGGGCCGCGATGGCGAAGGGTTTGAGCGTCGACAAGTTCGCCCCGCGCCTCTCCTTCTTCTTCTGCATCGGCATGGATTTCTTCAAGGAGGTCGCGAAGCTGCGGGCCGCGCGCATGCTGTGGGCGAAGATCATGGAGGATTTCGGCGCAACTGACGACCGCTCGAAGATGCTGCGCACCCATTGCCAGACGTCCGGCGTCTCCCTGACCGAGCAGGACCCGTACAACAATATCGTGCGCACCGCCTATGAGGCGCTGTCGGCGGTACTCGGCGGCACCCAGTCCTTGCACACCAACGGCTATGACGAGGCGATCGCGCTGCCGACGGAGTTCTCCGCGCGCATCGCCCGCAACACCCAGCTCATCCTCCAGCACGAGACCGGCGTTACCCGCACGGTCGATCCGCTCGGCGGCTCATACTATGTGGAAGCGCTGACCAAGCAGCTCGCCGACAAGGCGCTGGAGCTGATCGAGGAGATCGAACAGGCCGGCGGCATGACCAAGGCCGTCGAGGCGGGCATTCCGAAATCGCGCATCGAGGAATCCGCCGCGGCCCGTCAGGCCCGCATCGACAAGGGCGAGGACGTGGTTGTCGGCGTCAACCGCTACCGGCTGGAGAACGAGGACGCGATCGATTTCCTCGTTGTCGATACCGAGGATGTCCGCAATCAGCAGGTCAAGCGCCTGAAAAAGGTGCGGGAGACGCGCTCCAGGCGCGATTGCGAGGCGGCGCTGTCGAAACTGGAAGATCTCGCCCGCTCCGGCGAAGGCAATCTTCTGGAGGCGGCCGTGGAAGCGGCGCGCGCGCGGGCTTCCCTCGGCGAAATCTCGACCGCCATGGAGCAGGGCTTTGGCGGGCGGCACGTCGCGACCCACAGGCTGAACAGGGGCGTCTATGCCGATGCCTATGCCGGCGACCCGGAATACGACATCCTGAAGAAGCGCATCGCCGACCATGTGGAGACGACGGGCCGGACCCCGAAAGTGCTCGTCGCCAAGCTCGGCCAGGACGGCCACGATCGCGGCGCCAAGATCATCGCTTCGGCCTTTTCCGATCTCGGCTTCGAGGTGGAACTGTCGGACCTCTTCGCAAGTCCCCAGGATGCCGCGAAACGCGCCGCAGACCTCGGCGTCGACGTCGTCGGCGTCTCGACGCTCGCGGCCGGCCATCTGACCCTCGTTCCCCAGTTAATCGAGGCACTGAAGGCCATGGGCAAGGACGAGATTCAGGTCGTCTGCGGCGGCGTTATCCCGGCGCGGGACTATCAACCGCTCTTCGATGCGGGCGTCGCGGAGGTTTTCGGCCCCGGCACCAATGTGCTGGATGCTGGCCGCGCCCTTCTCGGTGTCATTCAGGGTGAGCGCCGCAACACGCGCGTGCCTTTGAGCGAACAGACGAAGGACGGCTCGCGGGGTGGGGCGTAAGCACATGGCGAGCGGAGACTACGCAAAATGAAAGCCCTGTTGAGCGAAGCACCCGGCGGGCCGCAAACCCTGAGCTCCAAGGACATCGACACGCCGGAGCCGGCACCCGGCGAAATCCGCATCCGCATGGAAGCGGTCGGGGTCAACTATCCCGATATGCTGATCATCGAGGATCGCTATCAGATCCGCCCCGAGCGGCCGTTCGCACCGGGTGGCGAGGTCGCGGGGACGGTCGAGGCGATCGGGGCCGATGTGACGGGATTTTCGATCGGCGATCGGGTGATGGCCGTGCCGCTTCACGGCATGATGGCCGAGAGCGTCTGCGTGAAGGCCGCGCTCTGCCATCGCTTTCCCGATGACATGCCGTTCGAGACGGCGGCCTCGCTTCAGATGACCTATGGCACCGCCCTTTACGCGCTGGCCGAGCGGGGCGCGTGCCAACCGGGTGAGAACGTTCTGGTACTCGGGGCTGCCGGCGGCGTCGGTCTTGCCGCCGTCGAACTCGCCAAGGCGCTCGGCGCGCGGGTCGTCGCAGCAGCCTCGTCCAAGGAAAAAGTCGCAATCGCAGTCGAACACGGCGCGGAGAACGGCATCGTCTATCCGAAGGGCGACCTCGACAAGCAGGCCTCCAAATCCCTCGGCACGGCGTTCAAATCCGCGTTTGGCGGCGAGGGGCCGGATATCGTCGTCGATATCGTCGGCGGCGCCTATAGCGAGCCTGCGCTGAGATCCCTCAGATGGGAGGGGCGCCATCTGGTGGTCGGATTTCCCGCAGGAATCGCGTCGATCCCGCTCAATCTGCCGCTCCTGAAAAGCTGCGACATCCGGGGGATCTTCTGGGGCGAAGCGGTTTCACGAGACCCGGACGCCCATCACGCGGCGATGGACCGTCTTATCGAATTTGCCCGCACCGGCGCGATCAAGCCGCGTATCCACGCGACCTATCCTCTGGCCGAAGGTGCCGAGGCGATCGCGGCGCTCGGCTCGCGCGGCATCATCGGCAAGGTCGTCGTCGTCCGCTAGCGCTCAGGCGCGCGAGCGGCGTCTTCAGGCCGCGGCCTCCGCCTCGTCGATCCCGAGGGTGCGATGGAGATAGCCCTTGTTCTTCGTCAGGTCGGCGATGGTGTAGCGGCCGAGCGTTGAAAGAAACGCCTCCAGCGCCTGACGCAGCGCGGCATTGAGCTCGCAGCTGTAGATCAGCGGACAATCGGCACCGGCCTCGAAACATTCGGCCATCTGGAAGTTTTCTTCCGTCAGCTCCACGACCTCGCGCAGATTGATCTCGGAGGCTTTGCGCGCAAGGCGGATACCGCCATTGCGGCCCCGGACCGTTTCCACGAAGCCCGCCGAAACCAGCGGGTTCAGGATCTTGAACATGAAGGGTTCGGGTGCGGAATAGGATTTTGCGATCTCGCCAAGCCGGCTCAGCCGGTCTGGATTGACCGCGAGATACATCAGGATACGGATCGCGTAATTCGTCTGCCGTGTGAGGCGCATGAACGGTCCCGTCTAAACAAGAGCTTCGAACTCCAATTTAGAATGTTTCCAGACTGATGTGAAGGGGCATGCCGGATGCGTTTTGCCGCGCCCCTGTGGACCCATGACATAGGCATGGGGCCGGTCGTCGTGATAAGCCGCTGAAGACAAATCCAACATGATCGCGAGAAACGAGACGCGGATGATCAGTGCCGATCCGAAGACTGTGGACGTTCAGGTGGGCTTCGACCTCACCCCGCGCAATACGCTCGGACTGGCCGCGAAAGCCCGCTTCGGTGCCCTCGTCAAAGAGGCGGACGAGATAGAACCGCTCGTCCGGTTCGCCGAGAGCGAGCAGCTTCCCCTCGTGGTGCTCGGTGGCGGCAGCAATGTCGTGCTCGGTCCCGAGATCGAGGCTGTGATCGCGGTTTTCGTGTCCAAGGGGCGCAAGATCGAACGCCGGGACGACGGCAGCATCCTTCTGACCGCGCAGGCCGGCGAGGACTGGCCGGATCTTGTGCGCTGGAGCGTCGAACAGGGATTTGGCGGGCTCGAAAACCTGGCCGGCATCCCCGGAACCGTGGGGGCCGCGCCGGTTCAGAACATCGGCGCCTATGGCGTTGAGCTTGCCGATCGCTTCGAGGCCCTGACCGCCTTCGACCGGGTGGAAAAGCGGTTCTGCGTCTTCCGCAAGGCGGATTGCCGCTTCCGCTATCGCCAGAGCGCGTTCAAGGACGAGCCGGGCCGATATATCATCGCGGAGGTCACGTTTCGCCTGCCCGGCGACTGGCGGCCGATCCTCGGCTATTCCGGTCTCGACAGGCTGCCGGAAACGGCCGATCCAAAGACAATCATGGAACGGGTGCTTGCCCTTCGCGGCGGCAAGTTGCCCGACTGGCGGCTTATCGGAAACGCCGGATCCTTCTTCCACAATCCGATCGTCTCGCAAGATGTGGCGGACGGGATCGAGGGCGTTCCGAAATATCCCCAGGCCGATGGCGCCGTGAAGCTATCGGCTGGGTGGCTTATCGAGAGCTGCGGCCTGAAAGGCTACCGGTCCGGCAAGGCAGGCGTCTACGAGAACCATGCCCTGATCCTCGTCAATCACGGTCAGGCCGACGCGAACGACATCGACGCCCTGTCGCGGATTATCAGGACTGCGGTGGAGGATCGCTACGGCATCGTGCTGCACCAGGAGCCGCTGGATATTCGCTAGTTTTTGCCGGCTTAGTGATCAATTTGCCGGCAAAATTGATGCCGTTTTAGGTGGTTTCCTCTTTCGAAGGCGCGGTTTTCTCGTCCTTCGTGTGATCGAAGAGAAGCTCGATCCGATCGGCCGCAAATCGGGTGCGGGCGGTCAGGATCGGCTCTCCCGAGAGGTCCACATCCACGCTCACCGTCACGAGAAGGGGCGCATGAGGCGCACAGCGCAGACGCTCGGCATCGCGCGGATCGGCGCTCTCGGCCGTCACCGCCGTGCGCAGCCGGCGATAGGCCGGAATGCCGCATTTCTCGAGCGCGCCGCTGATCGTCCCCGTCTCGGCATAGCCGCCGACAAGACCTGAGAACCGGCGTTCCACGCACCAGATGGTCGAGACGAGCACCGGCGCCTCGTCGGCGACCCGCAGCATCTCCAGCTTGATCAGCGGCTCGCCGACCGGGCATCCGAGTCGCGCCGAAACGTCGAAGGAGGCCCGTTCCCTGCCGCTTGCGACGAGCCGCCCGCCGGGCTCTTTCGCTGCCGCCCCGATCGTTTCCGTGAAGCGCGTCGTCGCGCCGACCGGATAGGACAAGCGGTTCGCCTGGGACGCCTCGACGAAGGTGCCCCGCCCGCGCTCTGCCCGCACGAGGCCCTTTTGCGATAGCGCCTGAAGGGCGCGGCGAACCGTATGGCGGTTTGCGGCAAAGCGCGCCGCGAGCCGGCTCTCCGGTTCGAGCATCCCGTCGATCCGCCCGGTCAGGATGTCGCTCTCCAGATGATCTGCGATGCGACGCCAGAGCGCCACGCCGTCGTCATGGGTTTGGTTTGTCATCGCACCTGTCACACGCCCGTCATCGCCCGCAGGCTAAACCAATAATCGAAGTTGTCTATACAAGTAGACAAATTTTGTCGGTAGGATCGGCCATAGGCGGCATCACGCCGTCGCCAAACGACAGAGCGCAGAGCATGGAAAGAGACGGGCCCATGGACGAGACGGAAAAGGGCGGAGCGAGCGATCCCGCGATCGCCGCGCGAAGGCGCGCGATGGCAGCGTTCGCGCAAGGGCCGACGGACTTTCTGGGCGAGGCCTGGGCGCGTCTCGGATCGCACCATGAGCTGAAACCCGTTCGAGGACCGGAGGTGGGGCTCGTCATGATCCGGGGCCGGATCGGTGGGGGCGGTGCGCCCTTCAATCTCGGCGAGGCAAGCGTCACGCGGGCCAGCATCCGATGCGGCGAGGGGGAGGCGGCCGTCGTCGGCCACGCGATGATCCTTGGCCGCGATACCGGGAAGGCCCGTCTGGCCGCGGCCTTCGATGCGCTCTGGCAGATGGACGACCAGCGTGAAACGGTCGAGAGCGACGTGGTGGCGCCGATCGAGGCGCTCCTTACGGCTGCCGAAACGAAGACGGCTGAGGAGACGGAGGCGACCCGCGTCGATTTCTTCACCATGGTTCGGGGCGAGGATTGATGAGCGCGCAGGCGATGTCCATGTCCGCAAACGTGGTCGAGGGCGGGTTCTCAGATCCGGTCTTCGATGCCCAGTCGGTCTTTTCGAGCCTCCTGCGCGCCATGAGCCGTCCGGGCGAGATCGCGCGGCTCGATCCGGGCTGCGCGCCGCCGGCACCGCTTTCTGCGGCGCAAGGAGCGATCCTGCTTGCGCTCGCCGACGCGGAAACGCCCGTTTTCATCGGCGTGCCCTCACCGACCCTCAAACGCTGGCTCGCTTTTCACACCGGTGCCCGCCTCGATGATGGCGAGCGCGCGGACTACGCGGTCGTCCAGCACCTCGATGCCGCGCTTTTCGATCGTTTGCCGCTCGGAACGCTCACCTATCCCGATCGCTCCGCAACGGTGCTGTGCGAGGTCGGGAGCCTGACCGACGGGCCTTCATACGAACTGACGGGACCGGGAATCGACGGCACGCGGATCATTTCGCCGCGCGGCCTTTCCGAAGGTTTTGCCGCGTTCAGGACCATGAATCGCGCGCTTTTTCCCTGCGGGCTCGATCTCGTCCTTACCTGCGGCCCCGACGTCCTCGCGCTGCCGCGCTCCACGACTGTCCGGGAGGTCTGATCCCCATGTATGTTGCGGTAAAAGGCGGCGAAAAGGCCATCGCGAACGCCCACCGGCTTCTCGACGACCGGCGGCGCGGCGATCGCTCGGTGCCGGCGCTGACCCTCGAACAGATCACGCAGCAGCTGGCGCTGTCCGTCGATCGCGTGATGGCGGAGGGCTCGCTCTACGATCCGGAGCTTGCCGCGATGGCTGTCAAGCAGGCGCGCGGCGATCTCATCGAGGCGATTTTTCTTTTGAGGGCCTATCGCACGACCCTTCCGCGCTTTGCGGCCTCGCGGCCGGTCGATACCGCGAATATGCGTCTCGAACGGCGGATCTCCGCCACCTACAAGGATCTGCCCGGCGGGCAGCTTCTCGGGCCGACGTTCGACTACACCCATCGTCTGATCGATCCGGCCATGGCAACGGACGAGATCGTACCGGAACCGGATGTGCGCGAGCGCGAGGAAGCGGGCTCCGCCCCTCGCGTGACCGATATTCTCGGCGCCGATGCGATGATCGAGGCCGATCCCCAGGCCCCGGACGATGCCGAGCCCGCCGACCTGACCCGCGCGCCGCGCGCCTATCCGGGTGATCGGGACATGCGGCTTCAGGCGCTCGCGCGCGGCGACGAGGGCTTTCTCCTTGCTCTCGGCTATTCGACCCAGCGCGGTTATGGCCGCAACCATCCTTTCGTCGGCGAGGTGCGGATCGGCGAGGTCGATGTGGAGGTGGACCTGCCCGAACTCGGCTTTGCGGTCACCATCGGCCACATCAAGGTCACCGAATGCCAGATGGTGTCGCAGTTCAAGGGATCGAAGAGCGAGCCGCCGCAATTCACGCGGGGCTATGGCCTCGTCTTCGGCCAGTCAGAGCGCAAGGCGATGGCGATGAGCCTCGTCGACCGGGCGCTGAGGGCGGACGAATTCGACGAGGAGCGGAGCGCTCCCGCGCAGGACGAGGAGTTCGTTCTTGCCCATGCGGACAATGTGCAGGCGACGGGCTTCGTCGAGCATCTGAAACTGCCCCATTACGTGGATTTTCAGGCCGAACTCGACCTTCTGCGCACCATGCGGCGGGACCAGAAAAACGAGGCTCCGGCCGAAGAGCGCCAGGAGGCCGCGGAATGAGAAACGACGTGCCTTTACGCCCGACCGTCCCGCCTGGCGGCGGCCTTTTCCGCCTTCTCGCGCCGACGCTTCTCCCGCTTCTCGATCTCGTACGGGTTCTTGTGGATCTGATAATACCAGAGAAGGGCAAGGCCGACGAGAACCATCAGCGGCTCGATCAGTCCGTACCAGTTCTCCACTGTGCCAATCCTCCAGGTCGCATTCGCTTGCGGGTCGAACAGGGAGCGTGCCGGCCATGACGCTCGCTCTTCCAGCCTATAACTTCGCCTATCTCGACGAAGAGACCAAGCGGATGATCCGGCGCGCGATTCTCAAGGCCGTCGCGATCCCCGGCTATCAGGTGCCCTTTGCAAGCCGCGAAATGCCCATGCCCTATGGCTGGGGCACTGGCGGCGTGCAGGTGACGGCCTCGGTGATCGGCCCGGACGACATCCTGAAGGTGATCGATCAGGGCTCCGACGATACGACCAATGCGGTCTCGATCCGCGCCTTTTTCGCCAAGGTCGCGAATGTCGCAGTCACGACGAAGACCCGTGAGGCGACCGTCATCCAGACCCGCCACCGGATTCCGGAAACGCCGCTGACGGACGGGCAGATCCTCGTCTATCAGGTGCCGATCCCCGAACCCTTACGCTTTCTCGAACCGCGAGAGACCGAAACGCGGATCATGCACGCACTGGAGGAATACGGGCTGATGCATGTGAAACTCTACGAGGACATCGCCCGCAACGGTCATATCGCGACCACCTACGCCTATCCGGTGATGGTCGAGGGCCGCTATGTGATGGACCCGTCCCCGATCCCGAAATTCGACAATCCGAAAATGCACGACAGCCCGGCCCTACAGCTCTTCGGCGCCGGGCGCGAGCAGCGCATCTATGCGATCCCGCCCCATACGCGGATCGAAAGTCTCGACTTTGAGGATCATCCGTTCCGCATCCAGGCGTTCGACCAGCCCTGCGGTCTGTGCGGTGCCGAGGGCGTCTATCTCGACGAGATCGTCATGGATGATCGCGGCGGCCGGATGTTCGCCTGCTCGGACACGGACTTCTGCGAGGAGCGGCGGGCCGCCGGCCATGTGGGAGCGGACGCATGACGAGCGACGAGCCCCTTCTCATCGCCAGCGGCGTCACCCGACATTACGGCGCGCGCATTGGCTGCGAAGACATCTCCTTCGAGCTTTATCCCGGCGAAATCCTTGCGATCGTCGGCGAATCGGGCTCTGGCAAGACGACCTTGCTCAATGCGCTCTCGTGCCGGCTGACTTTGAGCGGCGGAACGGTCTCCTACCGGATGCGGGATGGCGCTTTACGCGATCTTGCAACGCTGACGGAAGCCGAGCGCCGCTTCCTCATGCGCACCGACTGGGGCTTCGTCCATCAGAACCCGGCCGATGGCCTGCGTCTCGGCGTTTCGGCCGGCGCGAATATCGGCGAGCGGCTGATGGCGGTCGGCGATCGTCACTATGGCCGGATCCGTCAGACGGCAACGGACTGGCTCGGCCGCGTCGAGATCGCCGAAACCCGTCTCGACGACCGGCCCCAGATGTTTTCGGGCGGCATGCGCCAGCGCCTCCAGATCGCCCGCAATCTGGTGACGAGCCCGCGCCTCATGTTCATGGACGAGCCGACCGGCGGGCTCGACGTTTCGGTTCAGGCCCGGCTTCTCGATCTCCTGCGCGGTCTCGTTTCCGAAATGGGGCTCGCGGCCATCGTGGTGACCCACGACCTTGCCGTTGCCCGGCTTCTGTCGACGCGGATGATCGTCATGAAGGACGGCCATATTGTCGAGCATGGCCTGACCGACCGCGTGCTCGACGATCCGCGCCATCCCTATACCCAGCTACTCGTCGCTTCGATCCTGGAGGTGTGATGAGCAATATGGCCGAACAACCGACCCTGCTCCGCCTCGACGGCGTCGCCAAGAGCTTCACGAACCATCTCCTCGGCGCGGTTCACCTGCCGGTGGTGGATGAGGCCGCCTTCGAGGTGAGGGCCGGCGAGATCGCCGTCCTCGACGGTCCCTCGGGCGTCGGCAAGTCCTCGATCCTTCGGATGATCTACGGCAATTACGGGATCGACGCGGGGACCATCCTCGTTCGCGGCTCGGGCGAGGAGCATTTCATCGATCTTGGCTCTGCGCCGCCCCGTCTGGTGGCGCGACTTCGCGGCTCCGTCCTCGGCTATGTCAGCCAGTTCCTGCGCGCGATCCCTCGCGTTTCGTCCGTCGATATCGTCGCAGCGCCCCTGATCGAGCGCGGCATCGCGGCGGAGGAGGCACGGGAAAGGGCCCGCGCGCTTCTGTCCCGGCTCAACCTGCCGGTCTCGCTCTTCGATCTGCCGCCGGCCACGTTTTCCGGCGGGGAAAAGCAGCGCGTCAACATCGCGCGCGGCTTCATCGCCGAGCGGCCGATCCTCCTTCTCGACGAACCGACCGCGTCCCTCGACAAGGCCAATCGCGAGGTCGTCTGTCAGATGATCGAGGAGCGGCGCGTATCGGGAACAGCGATCCTCGGCATCTTTCACGATGGCGATGTCCGGGCAGCGCTTGCGCCGCGGTTCATCGACGTGTCGCACTTTTCCAGCCGCCGGAAAGCCGCGTGATGACGAAACTTTCCGAAACGCCGCTGATCCATCCGAGCGCCGAGGTGGAGGCGTCCGATCTCGGCCGCTATACCGAGATCTCCGAGCGGTGCCGCGTCGTCGAGACCCGGCTCGGCGACTATTCCTACATGATGCAGGACTGCGGCGTCTGGCGCGCCGAAATCGGCAAGTTCGTCAACATCGCGGCTGCCGTCAGGATCAACGCGACGAACCATCCGGTCTGGCGGGCGAGCCTGCATCACTTCACCTATCGGGCGGGCGATTATTTCGAGGGCGAGAGCGACGAGGCGGAATTCTTCGACTGGCGTCGCTCCCACACGGTGACGATCGGACACGATGTCTGGATCGGCCACGGCGCGACGATCCTGCCGGGTGTCACCATCGGCAATGGCGCGGCGATCGGTGCCGGCGCCGTCGTCTCTAAGGATGTCGCGCCCTATACGATCGTTGGCGGCGTGCCGGCGAAGCTCATCCGGCGGCGTTTTCCCGAGGATGTCGCGGAGGAGATGGAGGCGCTTTCCTGGTGGAACTGGCCCCATGAGCAACTCCACCGTGCACTCGCCGATTTTCGTACTCTCGATGCCGCCGCCTTCGTCGAGAAATATCGCGGAATTCCCCTCCAAAGCCCTGATTCATAAGGGTCTGGAATGTCATCGAACGGTCGTGGGACTGTCATCGGACTCACACCGACGGAGGTTAATCCAGAGGACAGAAACGAACTTTGAGCGCGACGGCCTTCGATGACGTCGAATGCCGCGTTGCATGCCTCTTATTCGCAGGACGCCGGCGAAAACCCGGTGCCCACGTTTCCTCCTCCTGCTCTAGCGGAGCCCCTCGATGTCAGCGATCCTCGTTGAGAATCTCTCGAAGCATTTCGGCAAGACGGCAGCTCTCAAGGGCGTCTCGCTTTCGATCGAGGAAGGTGAGATGGTGGCGCTCATCGGTGCGTCCGGCTCCGGCAAGTCGACGCTCATGCGCCATTTGTCCGGCCTCGAAAAAGGCGACGCGAACGGCTCGACGATCCGTCTCTTCGGCGAGATGGTGCAGAAGAACGGACGGCTCGGCACGAAGGCCCGCGATCTGCGCAGCGACATCGGCGTCATCTTCCAGCAGTTCAATCTGGTGAACCGGCTGCCGGTGATCATGAATGTCCTCGTCGGCAAGCTCGGACAGATCTCCGGCTGGCGCGGCACGTTCGGTTTCTTCTCGGACGACGAGAAGCGCGAGGCCATTCGCGCCCTGTCGCGCGTCGGCATTCCCCAGCTTGCATGGCAGCGCGCATCGACCCTTTCGGGCGGCCAGCAGCAACGTGCCGCGATCGCCCGGACCCTGCTTCAGCGCTCTCGCATCCTTCTTGCCGACGAGCCGATCGCCTCGCTCGATCCGGCTTCCGCCCGCCGGGTGATGGACGTTCTCGCCACCATCAACCGCGAGGAGAAGATGACCATTCTCGTCTCGCTCCATCAGGTCGAATATGCCCGGGTCTACTGCCCGCGCACCATCGCCCTTCGCGGCGGAGAGGTCGTCTATGACGGTCCGTCCAAGGCTCTTTCCAACGAATTCCTGACCGAACTCTACGGGTCGGCTTCGGAAGAGCTCGTCCTTCCGGCGGAACTTCCCGTCGAGAGCGCGCGGCCTGCGCAAGACAAGCCGGGCCACGCCGTGTCCAAGCCCAGGCTTGGTGAACTCGCGCCGGCCTGATCCGCGTCGGCGTCCCCACCCTCAAAATCATGCCTCCAACAGGGAAACGATCGATCATGAACGCATTCTTGAAGACGCTCGCCGCAGGCGCCGTCGCCACGACGCTTGCCGGTCCGGCTTTTGCCCAGGACAGCCAGCCGACGGAAATCAATTTCGGCATCATCTCCACGGAGAGCCAGCAGCAGCTGCGTCCGAAGTGGGAGCCCTTCCTCGAAGACATGGAAGAGCAGACCGGCCTCACCGTCAATCCGTTCTTCGCGTCAGACTATGCCGGCGTCATCGAGGGCATGCGCTTCGGCAAGGTGGACGTCGCCTGGTTCGGCAACAAGTCGGCTATGGAAGCTGTCGACCGTGCCGGCGGCGAAATCTTCGCCCAGACCGTCGATGTCTCCGGCAATCCCGGCTATTGGGGCCTCGTCCTCGCCCCTGCCGATTCCGATCTCAATTCGCTTGAGGATCTGTTGAAGTGCGACCAGTCGCTCGACTTCGGCATCGGTGATCCGAACTCGACCTCCGGCTATCTCGTGCCGATGACCTTCGTCTTCGCCAAGAACGGTGTCGACCCGAAGTCGTGCTTCAAGACGGTCCGCAACGCCAATCACGAGACCAATGCCATGGCCGTCGCCAACGGCCAGGTCGATGCGGCCGCGAACAACACCGAGAGCCTCGCGCTCATCGAAGAGAATAATCCGGAAGCGTTCAAGAAGATCAAGGTGATCTGGAAGTCGCCGCTGATCCCGTCCGACCCGCTCGTCATCAAGGGCGATCTTCCGACCGAGACCAAGAACAAGATCGAAGACTTCATCCTGTCCTACGGCAAGCCAGAAACGTCCGGTGACGCGGCCTCGGAAAAGGATGTTCTCGCCGGTCTCGAATGGGCTCCCTTCCGCAAGTCCACCAATGATCAGCTCCTGCCGATCCGTGTGATGGAAATCTCCAAGAACATCGCTCTGGTCGAAGGCGACTCCACGATGGGTGAGGACGAGAAGTCGGCGAAGATCGCCGAGCTCGAAAAGCAGAAGGCCGAGTATCAGGCGAAGATCGACGCCAACAGCCAGAATTCGGGCTCGTAACGAGCTTTCCCAACGCCCGGTACGCCGGGCGCGCCGAACGATCGCGAGCGGCCTTCGTTGAAACGGCCGCTCGTTTCATGTCCGTTTCCACCTCTTTTCAGGCAGCAAGACGCCGATGAGCACGACGACCGCAAGCGAGCAATCCGACAGCGCCCGCATCGACGTCAACGCGGGGCGCGACTGGTCGCGAACCTACTGGAATATCGGGATTGGCGTAGCCCTTGTCGCCCTCCTCGCCTTCAGCTGGGGACCGGCGGAGATGGAGCGCTGGACCTATCTCTTTTCCGATGCCGGCAACATGGTGGAGTACGCCGCCGGCTTCTTCGATCCGAACTTCGCCCAATGGCGGTACTATGCCAGCGAAATGCTGGTGACGCTTCAGATCGCCCTCTGGGGCACCGTCCTGTCGCTTGTCGTCTCGGTGCCGTTCGCGATCCTGTCGGCCCGCAACATGGTGCCGTGGTACATCCTCCATCCGGTCCGCCGGCTGATGGATTTCTTTCGCGCGATCCACGAACTCGTCTGGGCCGTGCTCTTCGTCGTCGCCGTGGGCCTTGGGCCGTTCGCGGGCGTGATGGCGCTCTTCATCCACAACACCGGCATCATGGCGAAGCTTTTCTCGGAGGCCGTGGAATCGATCGATCCGAGGCCGGTCGAGGGCATCCGCGCGACCGGCGCCTCGCGGGTTCAGGAAGTCGTCTACGGCGTCATCCCGCAGGTGCTCCCCCTCTGGGTGTCCTATTTCCTCTATCGCTTCGAGACCAATGTGCGCTCGGCGACGATTCTCGGGGTGATCGGTGCCGGCGGCATCGGGCAGGTTCTGTTCGAATCGATCCGCGGTTTCTATTATGCCGAATCGGCGGCTATCCTGATCATCGTCGTCGTGACGGTCGTCCTGACCGATCTGTTGTCACAGCAGCTCCGCAAGTTCGTTTCCTGATGCAGACCCTTTCGATCGACGCCGGTTCTTGATGCGAATTGCCATCTACTACACGCCCACCCCGGATCAGCCGCTGGCGCAGGCCGGCGCAAGCTGGCTCGGACGCGATGCGTTTTCGGGTGCGCTCCGTCAGCCAGGTCTGCCAGACGAGCAGATCGCCTCGGCCCGGCGTTACGGGTTTCACGCAACGATCCGCGCTCCCTTCCGTCCGATCGAGGGTGTCTCGATCGACATGGCCGACGGGCGGCTGGCGGACCTCTGCCGGACCTGCCCGCCCGCCGTCATCACGCGCCTGACCCTTGCCCGCCTCGGCAGCTTCCTCGCTCTCGTGCCGGATCGCCCCGAGCCCTCTCTCGAAACGCTGCAGCGTTCGGTTCTCGAAGGGTTCGAGCCTATACGTCGTCCGCTCGAGCCGGACGAGCGCGCCCGTCGTCGGCCGGAGCGTCTGTCCGAGGTCGAGCGGCGCTTTCTCGACGAATGGGGCTACCCTTATGTTCTGGATGCCTTCCGGTTTCACCTGACGCTGACCGATGCACTCGACGATGCGGCGCTGGACAAGGCCGAGCTTTTGGCCCGGTCTCACTTCGCCCAGTTTATCGACCGCCCGCTGACCATCGACCGGCTCGCGCTCTTCGTCGAGCCGGACGCCGGAGCCGCCTTCCGGGTCCATGGCAGCCACACCCTTTCCAAGATTCTCCAACCGATCGAAGACCATGCCTGAAATCACATTCACCAATGCCCGCATCGTTCTCGACGACGAGATCCTCGAGGGCCATCTGGTCCTGCGTGACGGAAAGATCGCCGAGATCGGCTCGGGCCCCGCGTCCGGCATCGATATCGGCGGCGACCTCCTGATCCCAGGTTTGGTCGAGCTTCACACCGACCATCTCGAGGGCCATTATATCCCGCGTCCGAAGGTCTACTGGAACAAGTTCGCGGCCATTCAGGCCCACGATGCCCAGATCGCCGCGGCCGGCATCACCACCGTCTTCGACGCGGTTCGCGTTGGAACGGATGAGGACGAGACGCTTCGCTCCGAGGACATGGTCGAGCTTGGGCGCGCAATCTGCGAGTCCGTTAAGACCGGGCGGACGCGGGCCGACCACTTCATTCATCTGAGGTGCGAGGTATCGGCGGCGGACGTGGTCGACGGTTTCGAGCGGTTTTCGGGCAATGAGCGGTTGAAGCTCGTATCCCTGATGGATCACGCGCCGGGTCAGCGTCAGTTCGTCAATCTCGACGCCTACCGCCTCTATTATCAGAAGAAGAAGGGGATGACGGAGGAGGAATTCCAGGCGTTCAGCGCGAAGCGGCTCGCCGATTCCGAACGATATGCCGATCACAGCCGCAAGGCGATCTCGCAAGCGGCCGCCGAGTGGGGCCTCACCATCGCGTCCCATGACGATGCGACGGCGGACCATGTGGCCGAAGCCGTTGCCTATGGCGCTGCGATCGCCGAGTTTCCGACTACGCTTGAAGCGGCGGAAGCCTCGCGCAAGGCCGGTCTCGCCGTTCTGATGGGCGCGCCCAACGTTGTGCGTGGCGGCTCCCATTCCGGCAATGTCTCTGCGATCGATCTGGTGAAAAGCGACCGGCTGAACATCCTGTCCTCCGATTATGTCCCGTTCTCGCTGCTTCAGGCCGCCTTCCAGCTGGCGGCGGAGGCGGTCCTGACCCTTCCCGAAGCGATCCGGACGATCACGAGCGCGCCGGCCAAGGCGGTCGCCTTGTCCGATCGCGGCGAGATCGCCGTTGGCAAGCGCGCCGATCTGGTCCGCATCGAGGTCGCGGACGGCTTGCCGCCGCTCGTCAGGTCGGTCTGGCGGGAGGGCGAGCGTGTCGCCTGACACTGCGATTGGCGTCCGCACCGGCGCGTTCGTGGCCGTTGTGGGCCCGAGCGGCGCCGGGAAGGATACGGTCATCCGCAAGGCGTGCGAACGGCTGGAGGACGACCATCGGTTTCATTTCGTCCGCCGGATCGTGACGCGGCCGGCTGAACCCGAGGCCGAGGATCACGAGACGCTGGGGCAGGCGGCGTTCGATCGGTACGAGGCCGAGGGCCGGTTCTCCCTGTCCTGGCGCGCCCATGGGCTTGCCTATGGCCTTCCGGCCTCGGCCGTCCAGAAGGTCGAGACGGGCGCGGTGGTCGTCGCCAATATCTCACGCCATTCGATCGCGTCCGCGATCGAAGCCTTTCCCGCGGTCGTTGCGGTGACGGTGACCGCCGAACCGGATATCCTGATCGAGCGGATCGTCGCGCGGGGGCGGGAAGATCGCGCCGCAGCTCTCGAACGGCTCTCGCGAAGCGCGCCCGCCACGGGCGTGAACGGGCTGGCCGGGGCCTTTACGATCGACAATTCCGGGCCGGTGGACGCTGCCGTCGACCGGTTCTGTTCGATCCTCAACGAGATGCTGCCGGAATAGGGGGCGTCTTTCGCTCAGAAGACCCCGATATACCAAAGCACCCCGACGAGAATGATGGCGCCAAAGATAAGAAGCCACGCGCCGGCGCCCTTTCCGAGGCTGACCCGCTCGTCGGCGATCGGCATTCCGTCGTCGAGGGCGGATGGCGCCTTGGGATCGCTGCTGGTGACGGTGTCGGTGTGCTGGTCGTCTGACATAGAACGGTGTCCCTCAAGGCGCTGATTGCGTGTCTCAGCTTCCATCGACTTAAAGCGCGGACCTCTACAAGCAATGTTCCACGCGATCCCATACCATGCATAGTGCGCGAGCGGTCCGGCGCTTCGTCCGGCGCAGGACCGATGCGGGTTCAGGCTCCCACCCTTCAACTCTTCTCAGGCCGTTTCGAAGACCGCAGGAAAAGCGGGAGCAGGGCGATGATGAGAAGAAGCCGGAAGATGTGGTGGGTCGCCACATAGGCCGGGTCGTAGCCGAGCGACAGGGCCATGGCGCTCATGCCCTCGACGCCGCCCGGCGCATAGGAGACCCAGACCTGGCCGAAGGGCAGCTCCAGAAGCGCGGCCATCGCGAAGCTGATCAACCCCGAAAGACCGATCGCGACGCCCGTTGCCACAAGGCCGGAAATCCCGAGGGTTCGCACCTCTGCGAGCGTGATCTTCGCAAAGCGCGAGCCGATGACGGCGCCGGCGAGGGAAAAGCCGATAAAGGTGAGAATAGTGGCAGGGCGGCCCTCCAGGAGGCCAATCCCGTGACCGACGCCGCTGAGGAGGACGCCCGCGAGAAGATAGGCGGCCGGAACGCGCAGCTTTGCGCCGAGCGCGCCGAGACAAGCGGAGGCCGCGATCAGCGCGAAGCTCACAGGCAGATTGAGGGGGTGGGCCGTGGCGGCGGCTGGCGTCGCATGATGGCCCGCCGCGCCATCGACGATGGCGATCACCGGCGGCAGGAGAACGGTGATGAGGAGAAGCCGGAGGCTCTGGAGCACCATCACCATCTTGGTGTCGACGTTCGACTTTTCTCCCTCGGTCGAGAGCGACAGGGCATAGGAGAGAGCGCCCGGCGAGGTGGCGAGTACCGAGGTCGCGCGATCGGTTCCGAAAAGCCGGCGCAAGATGAAGCTCGAAATGACCATCACCAGTAAGATGGTGAGGGTGAGCGCGGCAAGGCTCAACGGAAAGCGCGCGAGATCGGAAAGGAAGGTCGGCGAAATGCCGGCGCCGAGCGTCACGCCGATGGTGGTGAAGCCGAGATCGCGCAAGAGCGTCGGAACGGCGGGTTTCAGCCTGGCGGCGGAGGCGATGGTGACGAAGATCGTGGAGCCCACGAGCGCGCCTGCCGGCACGCCGAGGAACGAGAAGAGGGCCGCGCCTGACAGCGCGGCCCCCAGGGCTATGATGGTTGCCTTCACGGTCAGGACTTTGCTGCGTCGGACGCTTCCCCGCCGTCTCCTTCGGCGCGGCTTGTCTTGTAGCGGCCGTAGACCAGCGGCACTGCGATGATCGCGATGGTGAGGATGTAGAGGGCGACGGAGTTCCATGAGGTGACGAGGATTGTCCAGTCGCCTCCGGAGATCGAGAGCGCCCGGCGCAGGTTGTTCTCGAAGAGACCGCCGAGGACGAAGCCCAGGATGACGGGTGCCAGCGAGAAGCCGAGCTTGCGCATGACCCAGCCGAACACGCCGAGAAGCGTGATCATGTAGAGATCGTGCGGGTTGGAGACGATCGAGTAGACGCCGATGAAGGCGAGGACCGCGATCAGCGGCGTGAGATATTGCTGCGGGATGGTCAGCATGCGGGCGAAGAGGCCGACCAGCGGCAGGTTGATGACGAGCAGCGCGATATTGCCGATATACATCGACGCGATCAGGCCCCAGGCGATCTCCGGCCGCTGCTCGAACATGAGCGGACCCGGCGTGACGTTGAAGAGGAGCAGGGCGCCGAGCAGGATGGCGGTGGTGCCGGAGCCCGGAATGCCGAGGGTCAGCATCGGCACCATGGCGCCGCCGGCGGCCGCGTTGTTGGCCGCTTCCGGTGCCGCAAGCCCGCGGACATCGCCCTTGCCGAAGGTATCGGGATTGTTGCAGGCCCGCTTTTCCGCGCCGTATGCGACGGCCGAGGCGACCGATGCGCCGGTGCCGGGCAGGATGCCGATGAAGAAACCGATCATCGAGGAGCGCAGGATCGTCCACTTCGTCCTTGCAAGATCCGCCATGGTGACGAAGCTCTTGTCGATCTTCAGCGTCTTCAGGGAGCCGCGCGCCTGCTGTTCGACGAGATGGATCAGCTCGGCCATGCCGAACAGGCCGATGACGACGACGAGGAAGTCGATGCCGGCGAGGATATCGGGAATGCCGAAGGTGTAGCGGGCAACGCCGGTATTGGCGTCGATGCCGACCGAGGCGAGGATCAGGCCGATGACCGCGCCGAGCAGTGTCTTCACCGGGTTCGCGCCGACCAGCGATGCGAGGGAGGCGAAGGCGAAGACCATCAGCGCGACATAGTCGGACGGCGAGAAGGTGACGGCATAGGCGGCAAGCAGGGGCCCGAACAGGCTCATCAGGATGACGGCGAAGGTGCCGCCCACGAAGGAGGCGACGGCCGAGAGGGAGAGTGCCTTGCCGGCCTCGCCGTTGCGGGCCATCGGATTGCCGTCGAGGGTCGTCATCACCGCGCCGGCGTCGCCGGGCACGTTGAGCAGGATCGAGGAGATACGCCCGCCATATTCGGCGCCGTAATAGATGCCGGCGAGGAGGATGATCGCCGACTCAGGCTTGAAGCCGAGGCTGTAGGCGATGGGCAGGAGGATGGCGACGCCGTTGATGGGGCCGATGCCGGGCAAGGCGCCGATCAGCGTGCCGGCGAAGCAGCCCACCAGGACGAGCATGAGGTTGAAGGGGTCGAGGGCGGTCGCGAAACCGGAAGCCAGACCCGAGAAGACAGCGTCCATCGAGACACTCCTTAGAACAGCGCCCGGACGATGGGTCCGGCTGGCAGGTTGAGTTCGAGAAGCACCGTGCAGACGAAATAGCCGACGACGCCGGTCGCAACGCCGAAGAGGAGCGCGGAGACCGGTTTTGCTCCCAGCATCAGCGACAGGGCGACGCAGAACACGAAGGTGGAGATGATGAAGCCGAGCGGCTGGTAGAGCCAGGCATAGCCCATCAGCATCACGAAGAGGGCGAGGATCCGAAGGCCGGTCTTGTAGGGCAGGTCGAAGCGATCCTTGTCCGGCCTGATGAAGACATAGGCAAGGCACAGGAGGGCGACGACGCCGAGGATCTGCGGCCAGCTTTCCGGTCCGAGGGGATCGTATTGAAAGGGCG
>NZ_JBDJAC010000011.1:94658-144984 GCF_039652615.1 Fulvimarina fulva | reverse complement strand
GGCAAAGGTACCGTCCAGAAAGCCAGGAACCGCAAAAACGCCGCCCACGTCTCTCTTTCTTCTCAATATCACATAACCAACTTGTCAAAGAACACGCAGTCACAAAAACCGCGCCGGACAAAAGCCAAAGACCGTAAAAGGCCATTCACCCATCCGTTGGAGAAAAAATCTTTCGTCCCGCCCGATCGATCCAGTGGACCAAATCCCGGAGGGCGAAAGCATTCCGCCGATATAGAAACACGTCACAAAAGCTTCAAGACCCAATCAGCGTTTCCGCCAATTGCAGCAATTCCAAATCCTCGGAACCACCGCCTCGAAGCCTGGGACCAGAGCGAGCTGGAGAGCTCGCCGGCGGCCCCTGCGCCGTCGATGAGCGGCATATAGGCCAATCAAATTCCAACCGTCAACAGCCAAATTCAAAAATCTCAAAGAAAATTCGCACCGCAACAAAACACGGCAAAACCACCCAAATGCTTGGAAAATAAGCTCTCCCCACGTCACCAATCCGTCAAACACAACAAATCAATGACAGAACCTCCAAACCCATAACCACGCCCCCAACACCACGCCAGGCATCCCCCTCCCCCGGACGCAACGCCCAGACGCAGCGCCAGACACGAACAAGCCTCAGCCCCCAAACCACGAAGATGGTGCAAGCGCCCGCCAACCATACGCGCGCCCATCCGCCGGACCGCAAGCGCGTGGAAAATCGCGGAGACAATTCGGAAAACGCAAGACAGAAGACAGGGCAGACGCCCGCGAGTAAGGCGCGCCTCGGTGACCCCCAATAGACTACCCCCTCGAAACGCTCCCGCATCGCCTCGCATTCGTGGTATTGCAAGGTTTTTCCGAATTATGCATGGTTCTGGAACGGTGATTGGAGGAACCATGACGGCAACCATCTCCCGGCAGAGGCTCGCAGACATTCGCGAGCGACTCGCAATGGAGGGGCAGGTATCAGCCACCCGGCTCGCGGCCGAATTTTCCGTTTCCGAGGACACGATTCGCCGCGACCTGCGCCTGCTTGCCGCCGAGGGCTATTGCGAACGTGTCTATGGCGGCGCGATTCGACCGAAGACCCTCCCTTCCAGTTTCACCCATCGACGTGACGAACAGACGGCGGTGAAACGCATTCTCGGACGGCTCGCGGCCGAACTTGTTCAGCCCGGCGAGACGATTTTCATCGATGCGGGCTCCACCAATCTGGAGATCGCCAGGCATCTTCCACGCCTCAAGCCGCTTACGCTGGTCACCAATGCGCCAGCCATCGCCGAGGCGGCGGCATCGCCCGACGGACCCGATATCGTCCTCATCGGCGGTCGCTTCGATGCCAATCTCGGTTCCTGCCTCGGTGGCAAGGCCCTTCGCGATATCGAGGAGATCAATCCGAGCAGAGCCTACATCGGCACCTGCGCTCTCTCCTCCGAAGGCGGACTATCGGCATTTTCCGCTGAGGAAGCCGAACTCAAGGCCGCGATCGCACGACGGAGCGCGAGGGTCGTCATCGCCGTGACGCGGGACAAGTTCGGCTATACAGCCCCATTCTCCTTCGCCGGTCTCGACGCGCTTGACCAACTGGTGACGGACGAGTGCGAACACGACTTGCTTCGCGATCTCAAGGGTCGGGGCGTGAACATCATAACCGCCGGTCGTCAGCCCGACGATGTGAACCGGACGGTGCGACCGGGCGATACATTCGAAGATCAGGACCAGGCCTCATGAGCGCTTTCAACCCGACGTCAGACCGCAAGGCGTCCCCGCGGCAGACCTTCATCCGCCTCGCGGTGAGCCTTGGCTTCTTCGTCAACGGGTTCGGCCTCGGCAGCTGGACGCCGGAAGTCCCGATCATCGGTGCGCGACTGGGCCTGACGCCCGCGACCTTCGGCTTCATGGTTCTGATCTTCGGTCTTGGCGCGGTCATGGCGATGCCGATCGTCGGCGCATTGATCGCCAAACGCGGATCGCGAGATGTCACAGTCGGAACGCAAGTCATCTTCGCGCTCGCCATCGCCTGCCTCACAACCGCCCCTCACCCCGCACTCGCGGGATTGGCGGTTTTCGTCTTCGGCATCGGGCTCGGCGGCATGGATGTCGCGATCAATGCGAATGCGGTGTCGGTCGAGCGTCACATGGATCGGGCGATCATGTCGTCCTGCCATGGCTTCTGGTCCCTCGGCGCCTTCGCCGGAGCCGGGCTTGGTGGCACGCTGATCGAAACCTTCGGTCCGGTCGGGCACACCCTCATCGTCGCAAGCTTTGCCCTTCTGACGCTGCTCTATGTGGCGCCAAACATGCTGGACGACAGACAGGCCCCCCTGCCCAAGGACACGACGGCGGCCCGCCTACCGATGCGGGACATGCTCGCAGCCCAGCGCACGCCGCTGCTTCTCGCAATCGCCATTGGTCTCGTTGCCCTCGGTGGTTTCGTCCAGGAAGGCGTGGTCATCGACTGGAGCGCGGTTTACCTGCGCGACGAGCTTGGCGTCACGCTCGCGGCCTCCGGCTTTGGTTTTGCGGCCTTTTCAGCAACGATGGCGCTGTTTCGCTTCATCGGAGACGGAATTCGCGAGCGCTATGGCGCCGTCAGAACCGTTCGCGTCTCCCTGATGATCGCCCTTTGCGGTCTCGTCGTGCTGATCTTCGCGAGCTCGCTGCCGACCGCCCTGATCGGTTTCCTCATTCTCGGCATCGGCTTGTCGAATGTCGTTCCGATCGCCTTTTCCGCCGCCGGAAACCTGAAGGGCCTCGCCGACGGCACCGGCATCTCCATTGCCTCCGCGATCGCTTATTCCGGCGGTCTGATCGCCCCTGCCCTCGTCGGGATCGTTGCCGCTGCCTATGGGTTTTCGACGATCTTCGCTGCCCTTGCCACGATTACCGTTGCGATCATGGCGTCGGCGAAGCTCCTGAAAAGGGCCGACCGCGACAGGGCGTGAGCCACAAACGAAAAACCCCCGAAGCCGATTCGGCTCCGGGGGCTGTCGAAAATTCATTCCGCATCAAGCGGTTGCTCAGAGAGAGCTGCCTGGCGCACTGGCCTGACCGGTGGTCTGCTCGGTCGCATCGTCATGGCCCATGGCGGGCTCGCTCGGCTTTGCGGCACCCTGCTTCGGGCCGCCCTTGGCAACGCCGACCATCGCCGGACGCAGCACCCGTTCGCCGATCGCGTAGCCGGCCTGAACGACCTGAACGACCGTGTTGTTCGGAACTTCCGGGTTCGGCACTTCGAACATAGCCTGATGGAAGTTCGGATCGAACTTCTGCCCTTCGGGATCGAGCTTCTTGACGCCGTGTTTTTCCAGCGAGGTCTGAAGCCCCCGCTCGGTCATCTCAACACCCTCGATCAGCGCGGTCAGGCCATTCTCGCCGCCGGCGCGGGCTTCTTCCGGCACCGCGTCGACGGCACGACGCAGATTGTCAGCGACCGAGAGCATGTCGCGCGCAAAGTTCGTCACCGCGTAACTGCGGGCGTCCTTCACCTCGCGTTCGGTCCGGCGACGCAGATTTTCCATGTCGGCGGCAAGCCGGAGCAGGCGCTCCTTCACATCGGCGTTTTCCGTTTCAAGCTCGATGATGCGCGCCTCGTAGCGCTCGGTGACGCCATCGCCCTCATCACTGGCTTCGGCGTCTTCGAAAGCGAGCGTCTCGTCGTCCTCGTTTTCGAGATTGGCGAATTCGCTTCTGCCGGTATCGCTCATCATGCCTCGACTGGTCCTTCGTGCATCGTGTCTTGCCCCGAGAACGCCAGGCCGCTTCGATCCGTGTTGAGCGGACCGCAGTGCGGAGCGTCGGGAAATGTCAGTATCTCGACCGCGCATATCGAATTGACGCGCCGGAAAATCAAGCCTTCGCACAGCGCTCCCCGCGATCTTCCCTCAGGGCCTCGACAGAAGCCGGGAGACCAGACGTGCCGTGTAATCGACCATCGGCACGATCCGGCGATAGTTGAGGCGCGTCGGCCCGATGACGCCGACGGCGCCGATCACCCGTTCGTAGCCGCCGCCGGTCGCCTCCTTCTCGTAGGGAGCAACGACGAGCGAGGAGCCGGACAGGGAAAAGAGGTTGTTTTCCTTGCCGATGAAGATGCGAACGCCATCGCCCTTCTCGGCAAGCCCCAGGAGTTCGATCATCCCGCTCTTGGTTTCCAGATCGTCGAAAAGCAGCCGAAGCCGTTCGAGATCCTCGGCCGCGGTCACGTTTTCGAGGAGGTTCGCGCGGCCACGTACGATGAGACGGGAAGGCTGATCTCCGCCAGCGCCCGACCAGACCGCGAGCCCCTGCTCCACCAGCTGCTGGGACAGAACGTCCAGCGCGGCATTGGTCTCGGTCTTCAGCTGGTCGATCCGCGCCCGCGCCTCTTTGAGCGTGCGGCCCGCCACATGGGCGTTGAGGAAGTTTCCGGCCTCTGTCAGCTGGGAATGGGTGACGCCCGTTGGCAGATCGAACAGGCGGTTTTCAACTTCTCCGTTGACGCCGACCAGCACCGCGAGCGCCCTGGTTGGCTCGAGACGGATGAATTCGATGTGCTTCAGTCTCAGGTCGGACGTCGCCGTCAACACGATCCCGGCCCCCCGAGACAGGCCGGAGAGCAGCTGGCTCGCCTCGGTCAGGAGCGAATCGAACGGTCTGCCGTCGCCGGCAAGACGAACTTTCTCCTCGATCTCCTCGCGTTCGGAGGCGGCGAGATCGCCGACCTCCAGAAAGGCGTCGACGAAGAAGCGCAGGCCGAGTTCCGTCGGCATGCGTCCCGCGCTGATATGGGGCGAATAGATGAGTCCGAGCGCCTCCAGATCGCTCATCACATTGCGGACCGAAGCGGGAGACAGCGAAGTGGTCAAGAGTTTGGAGAGCATGCGCGAGCCGACGGGCTCGCCCTGATCGAGATAGCTTTCGACGATCAGCTTGAAGATCTCGCGCGAGCGAGCGTCAAGCGGCTGGGGCATGTCGCCGAGCGGGTGCTTCAATTCGGTCATGGCTGAAGAGACTAGATAGTTTCGCGCAGTGATGAAACGGGCTTCGTCCGTTTTCATGTGGGTATCGATCGTTTCCCATGAAGGGCGGATCTGTGGATCGCCTGAGGCTTTTCGATCACTCGATCCCCTGAGAGGCGCGTTTTTGCTGGCGTTCAGCCTCTGCGGATCACGCCATCGCGGTCCAGGAGCTTCGGATCTCCGACTGCGATGAAGAAGCCGTTCGCGAAAACGTCTTCCCGCCTGATGCGCGTGCGTCCGTAAAGCCCGTAGAGAAAGGGTTCGCCGGAAGGCGTGACGACGCAGCCGCCGGCCGCGAGAAGAACCCCGTGACCAGCCGCCGTGTCCCACTGCATGGTCCGGTTGAAGCGCGGATAGAGATCGCCCCTGCCTTCCGCCAAGAGGCAGAGCTTCAGGGAGGAGCCTATGGCGATCGTTCCGGCGATGTCGAGGCCGTCGAGATAATCTTTCGTGGTGCTGCTCAGATGGTTGCGGCTCACCAACGCCTCGACCCGCTCGGGCGCCTCGCGCACGGCGAGCCTGATCGTCTCCCCGTTTCGCTCCACCGTCGGCTCAAGTCCGAGACCGCCGGAATAGATCTCGCCGGTCGCCGGAACACCGACGCAGCCGAAGACCGGCACGCCGTTTTCGACGATCGCGATGTTCACCGTGTAGTCGGGTTTACCGGCGATATAGCTTTTCGTGCCGTCGAGCGGGTCGACGAGCAGGAACCGGTCCCCGATCTCCGGCACGCGGCCCGCCGAAAAGCGCTCTTCGGCAACGATGGGGATCGACGACCGTGCCTCGATATGGGCAGTGATCGCGCGTTCCGCCGCACGGTCGGCCATGGTGACCGGCGAGGCATCGTCCTTGTATTCGACATGGACATCGGCATTGAGGGCCATGATTGCGTCCATCCCGGCTTTCACGGCCAGAATGATGTCTTGCGGGTCGATGTCCGCCGTTATCGCGCCCGGCAAATCGCTTCTCCGCAGATGGCCCTCAAAGGAGGAGACGTTAAGACGATCCGAGCAGTTTGGAAACCGCCTATTCGGCGGCTTCCTTGGTCACTTCTTCGTCGGGTCCCCCGACCTTCGCCGGCACATAGTTGAGAACCGGGCCAAGCCAGCGTTCGATCTCCGCTACTGGCATACCCTTGCGGGCCGCATAATCCTCGACCTGATCCCGCTCGACCTTGGCGACGCCGAAGTAATGGGATTCCGGATGGCCGATATAGAGGCCGGAAACGGACGAGGACGGCCACATGGCGAAGCTCTCGGTCAATTCGACGCCGATCTTTTCCTTCGCATCCAGAAGCTTGAAGAGGGTTTCCTTTTCCGTGTGATCCGGCTGGGCCGGATAACCGGGAGCCGGCCGAATGCCAGCATAGGTTTCCGAGATGAGATCTTCGTTAGAAAAGGCCTCGTCCGGCGCGTAGCCCCAGAACTCCTTGCGCACGCGCTCGTGCATGCGTTCGGCGAAGGCTTCGGCGAAGCGGTCGGCGAGCGCCTTGACGAGGATCGCGTTGTAATCGTCGTTCTGGCTTTCGAAGCGCTTGGAAATCTCCGCCTCTTCGAGACCCGCCGTGACGCAGAACCCGCCGACATAGTCCTGAACGCCGCTATCCACGGGCGCGACGAAGTCCGACAGGGCGATGTTCGGCCGGTCTCCGCGCCGCGCCAGCTGCTGGCGAAGGGTGAAGAACGTCTGGAGCTCCTCCGACCGGGCCTCGTCCTTGAAGAGCTTGATGTCGTCGCCGAGGGAATTGGCCGGCCAGAAGCCGATGACGGCTTTCGGCGTGAACCATTTCTCGTCGATGATCTTTTTCAGCATCTCCTGGGCGTCGGAATAAAGCGAGCGCGCGGTCTCGCCTTGGCTTTCGTCGTCGAGGATCGCCGGATAACGCCCCTTCAGCTCCCAGGACTGAAAGAACGGCGTCCAGTCGAATGTTTTGGCCAGATCCTCCAGATCCCAGTCCTCGAACACCTTGATGCCTGTGAAGCTTGGTGCCTTCGGCTTGTAGCCTGTCCAATCGATCTTCACCGGATTGGAGCGGGCATCGGCGAGCGTCAGGCGCTTCTTGTCGCGCTCCGACTTCAGATGTTTTTCGGCAACCTCGGCATATTCGGTGCGAACCTTCTGGATCGCGGTATCCCGGGTCTCCTTCGACAGAAGCCCGGAAACGACGCCGACAGCGCGCGAGGCGTCGTTCACATGGATCGCCTGCCCCCTCGAATAGGCCGGGTGGATCTTCACGGCGGTGTGGACGCGACTCGTCGTCGCCCCGCCGATGAGAAGCGGCAGGTCGAAGCCCTGCTTTTCCATCTCGGCGGCGACGTTCACCATCTCATCGAGAGACGGCGTGATGAGGCCGGACAGGCCGACGATATCGACCTTGTGCTTCCTAGCTTCCTCGAGAATCTTCGCAGCCGGCACCATGACACCGAGATCGATGACCTCGTAATTGTTACAGGCGAGAACGACGCCGACGATGTTCTTGCCGATGTCGTGGACGTCGCCCTTCACGGTCGCCATCAGGATCTTGCCCTTGGCTTCCTGCTTGCCGCTCTTTTCCGCTTCCATGAACGGATTGAGATAGGCGACCGCCTGCTTCATGACCCGCGCCGATTTCACGACCTGCGGCAGGAACATCTTGCCGTCGCCGAAGAGGTCGCCGACGACATTCATGCCGTCCATCAGCGGTCCTTCGATGACGTGCAGCGGACGCTCGGCCTTGAGCCGCGCCTCTTCCGTGTCCTCCTCGATGAAGGTTGTGATGCCGTTCACCAGCGAGTGGGTCAGCCGTTCGTTGACCGGCTTCTCGCGCCAGGAGAGATCCTTCTCCCGGCCCTTCGAGCCGCCCTTGTCCTTGTACCGCTCGGCGAGCTCCAGGAGGTTCTCGGTCGCGTCCTCGCCGTTCTTCGGTTTGCGGTTGAGGATCACGTCCTCGCAGGCCTCGCGCAGCTCATCGTCGATCGCATCGTAGACGATCAGCTGGCCGGCATTGACGATGCCCATGTCCATGCCCGCCTTGATGGCGTGGTAGAGGAACACGGCATGCATCGCCTCGCGCACGGCGTCATTGCCGCGGAACGAGAAGGAGAGGTTCGAAACGCCGCCGGAGATATGGACGAGCGGCATCTTCTCGCGGATCTCGCGCGTCGCCTCGATGAAGTCGACGCCGTAATTGGCGTGCTCCTCGATACCCGTCGCGACCGCGAAGATGTTCGGATCGAAGATGATGTCTTCCGGCGGAAAGCCCACCTCCTCGGTGAGAATCCGATAGGCGCGCTCGCAGATATCGACCTTGCGCTCCTTGGTGTCCGCCTGACCGGTTTCGTCGAACGCCATGACGACGACGGCAGCGCCATAGGCGCGCACGAGCCGCGCATGTTCGCGGAAGGCGTCCTCGCCCTCCTTCATGGAGATCGAGTTGACGATGCCCTTGCCCTGGACGCATTTCAGGCCGGCCTCGATCACCTCGAACTTGGAGGAATCGATCATCACCGGCACACGCGCGATATCGGGCTCGGACGCGATCAGGTTCAGATAGTCGACCATCGCCGCTTGAGAGTCGAGCAGGCCCTCATCCATGTTGACGTCGATGATCTGGGCGCCGTTCTCAACCTGTTGGCGCGCGACATCCAGCGCAGCGGCGTAGTCATTTTCCTTGATCAGCTTTCGGAAACGGGCAGACCCCGTGACATTGGTCCGCTCGCCGACATTTACGAACGGAATTTCCGAGGTCAGCGTGAACGGTTCGAGGCCGGAGAGCCGCATCAGCGGCTTCTTCTCGGGCAGTTTGCGGGGCGCATAGTTCGCGACCGCCTTGGCCACCGCCGCGATATGATCGGGCGTCGACCCGCAGCAACCGCCGACGATGTTGACGAGGCCGTCCTTGGCGAACTTCTCGACCTCGGCGCCCATCGCCTCCGGGCTCTGGTCGTATTCGCCGAATTCGTTCGGCAGGCCGGCATTGGGATAGGCGCAGACGAAGGTGTCGGCGGCCGCGGAAATCTCGGCGAGATGGTCCTTCATCGCCTCCGCGCCGAGGGCGCAGTTGAGACCGATCGTGAAGGGGCTGGCGTGGCGCACGGAATTCCAGAATCCGGTCGGGGTCTGGCCCGACAGGGTGCGGCCCGACAAATCGGTGATCGTGCCGGAAATCATGATCGGAAGGCGAACGCCACGCTCCTTGAAGATCTCCTCGCAGGCAAATATCGCAGCCTTGGCGTTCAGCGTGTCGAAGATCGTCTCGATCAGCACGAGATCAATGCCGCCATCCATCAGCCCGCGCAGCTGCTCGCCATAGGCCTCGCGCAATTCGTCGAAGCTCGTTGCGCGATAGCCGGGATTGTTGACGTCCGGAGAGATCGAGGCGGTGCGGTTCGTGGGACCGAGCGCACCGGCGACGAAGCGGCGCTTGCCGTCCTTGTCTTCGGCCCGCAGACAGGCCCGCCGGGCGAGCCGCGCACCGTCGCGGTTCAGCTCGTAGACCTGATCTTCCATCGTGTAGTCGGCCTGGGCGATCGAGGTCGACGAGAAGGTGTTGGTCTCCAGAATATCCGCGCCGGCCATGGCGTAGTTGAAATGGATGTCCTCGATTTGCTTGGGCTGGGTGAGGTTCAGAAGATCGTTATTGCCCTGCAGGTGGCATTCGCACTGGCCGAAGCGGTGGCCGCGAAAATCCTCTTCGCCAAGGCCCAGAAGCTGGATCTCGGTTCCCATCGCGCCGTCGAGCACGAGAATGCGCTCCGAGACGGCATTTTTCAAAGCTTCCAGGGTTTCCGCAGGATTGCGGCCTTCGGTCATCGGTCCGAAGAGCTGGTCGGTCGTGTCGGACATGGATCGATCCCTTTTAGAACGTTACCTGCGAAATCACATAAAGATATGTTTATGTCAACAACTCGCCAGTGCCACCGGACCTCCGAAACAGTCCCGACATGACTCGTCAAATGGCTCAAAACGCCCTTATAATCCAGAAAGAAGCGCAAGAAGGCACGAAGCTGTCACCATGTCCGCATTGTCCCGCGATGTCCTTGAGGCTGGCGATCAGGCGCCGAACACGACCCAGGCTGCGGAAGGCTTGCCGCGCCGTCGCTTTTCGGTCGCGGAAATCGAGGCCTTCGTGCGCACCGGCCTCATCCCCGAACACGAACGGTTCGAACTCATCGGCGGGGAGATCGTCCCGATGTCACCAAAGGGCATGCGCCACGAGCGTATCAAGACCTGGCTTGCCAAGACCCTTTACCGGCAACTTCCCGATCGCTTTCTGACGACGTCCGAAACGACATTGAAGCTCGGATCTGATACATTCCTGGAGCCGGATTTTGTGCTTTACGAAACGACATCCGGCATAGGGAGCCTCGATCCTTCGACCTGCCTTCTTGCGATCGAGATCGGCATATCGAGCCTTGCCTACGATCAGGGTCCGAAGGCCGCGATCTACGCCTCCTTCGGTGTCCGCGAACTCTGGGTGATCGACGGAACGCGCCTCAAGACCCGCGTCTTCCGCGAGCCCGGCCCGGACGGCTATGGCTGGATCGCCGATCATGCGCCGACCGAAGCGCTCGAACCGCTCGCCGTTCCGGGCTTTTCGCTCACACTTTACGATTACGAGAGTTTCGAGGGCTGACCGGCCACCAGCCGGACCGCCTTAACTTCGACCAGACTCTATCCGGCGTCGAGGAATTTGCCGATCATCTTTTGCGCTTCTTTCCCCTCGTCGATCCAGCCGGCCATTTGGAAGATGCCGTGGATCGTGCCTTCAAAACGCTGGTGATCGACCGTTACGCCAGCCTCGGCCAGACGATTTGCGAAAGCCTCTCCCTCGTCGCGCAGCGGATCGTGTTCGCAGGTGACGAGAAGCGTGCGTGGCAATTTTGCGAGATCGCCGGCCATCAGTGGCGAGACCGCGGGTAAGGACCGGTCCGCCTCATTCGGCACGAAGAGGGCGTTCTCATAGAGAAGGGACTCCTCGGTCATCACGTGTCCCGCCTCCGATCGAAGCGAAGGATGATCCCGGTCAGGGCGCAGATCCGTATTCGGATAGAGCATCACAATGGCGTCCGGCAGCGGATCGCCCGCATCCCTGAGTGCGATCGCCGTGAGCGCGGCGAACATCCCGCCGATGGAATCGCCCCCGATCGTGATGCCGCTTTTCGCGCAACTCAGACCGCTCGCTTGTGCCATCAGCGCCCGTGTCGCGGCGATGCAATCCTCCTGCGGGGCGGGCGACACATGCTCCGGCGCCAGACGATAATCGACCGAGGCGATGGTCCGTCCGGTCGCCCCGCAGAGCTGGCGAAGCGCGGTATCGTGACTGTCGAGGGAGCCCGCCATCGCGCCGCCACCGTGATACCAGATCAGAAGCTTCGGGTTTTCCGCCATCGCCGGCCGGTAAACGCGAACGCCGATTGCGCCTGCCGGCCCGTCCAGTTCAATGTCTTCCGTCAGGATGCCGTCGGGCGGAGAGCCCGAATAATCCGCCATCGCCCCGGTCAGGGCGCGCGCCTGTTCCAGCTTCTGCGCCTCGTCGCGAGGCGCCGCCTGAACGCCAACCTTGCGCGCGAGATCGGCAAGAACGCTCTTGGCCTGATCGCTCAGCATGTCAGATCCATCTCCTGCGCTTGAAATAGATCAGCAGTCCGACCGCGATCACGAGCATGATGCCGAGCGCGATCGGATAGCCGATCGGCGACTGGGTCAGCGGCATGTTCCAGGGCGAAATGCTCGGATCGAAATTCATCCCCCATAGCCCGGCGAGGAAGCCGAGCGGGATGAAGATCGTCGAGATGATGGTCAGAAGGTTGATCACCTCGTTGGTCTGCGCCGCCGAGAGCGTCATATGCAGGTCTACCAACCCGCCCGCCGTGTCGCGATAGGTGTCGTTGATATCGATCAGCTGGTCGCAATGATCCTGTACGTCCGCAAGATAGATCTTGGCCTCTTCGGAAAACCAGGGCCGATCGAGGCGTATGAGCGCGCTCAGGGCATCGCGCGTCGGGCGCACGAAGCGCTTGAAATACAGCATCTCTCGCCGCATGGCGTGGAGTTCCGGCACCTGAACGACACCGACATCCTCAAAGATCTCGTCCTCCAGCCGATCGATCTTGTCGGTCTGCTGATCGACGATCGGGAAATAGCCATCCACGACCGCATCGATGAGCGCATAGGCGAGATAGTCGGCCCGGCCCGCATGGAGGCGCGGGGCACCCTTCCGGATCCGGTTACGCACGGGATCGAAATTGTCGCCCGCCCTCTCTTGAAAGGTCAGGACAAACCGATCGCCGAAGAACACCGAGAGCTGCTCGGACCCACCCTCGGCATCCAGCATCCGCATCACCACGAAGGCGTGCGCGGCAAAGGCATCGCATTTCGGTCGCTGATCGGTGTTGACGATATCCTCCAGCGCCAGCTCGTGCAGGCCGAAGGCCTCGCCGATACGCTTGATCAGGTCGACATTTAAAAGCCCGGTGAGGTCGAGCCAGACAAGAGGCCATTCCTCCCGCTTGGCGAGCGCCGTGTCGAGATCGATATCCGCGATCTCCTCGTAGCGCCCTCCCCCGATGCCGCAGAAGTTCAATCGCGATCGTTCGGCCTCGGGATCGGCAATGAGCTGCCCCGGAGGCGCACCGATCTCCGATCGCTTTGCTTTTTCAGCCTTGCGCCTTCGGTGCTTGCCGAACGGTATCTTCACCATGGCCGTCCCTTCGTCGTCTTTGGCCCCCGCAGCGCGGGGCACCCTTGTCGATGATGGTAAGGCCAGAGCGGGCAGCCGGTTCCACGAAGCGGCGCTCGGGGAGCGCGCCTATCCCTTGCCGCCGAAGACCCTCTTGGGATGGAACGAGCCCTGATCGATCGCGCCGAGCGCAATCAGCCGGCCATGGCCGGTGGCGAAGGCTTCCTCGCAAAAGGCTGGCGCATCGCGCCCGCGCAACAGCACGGAATTGCCGGCCAGCACACGGCCCGCCTGATCGTCGCTCAGCATCACCTCGTAGAGTTCCGAGAGCGCCGCCTCCGGTTCGATGACATATTCGTCGAGCGGGCCGAAATCGAGGATACGCGCTTTCGCACCTGACTCGATCGCTTCCTCGTCCAGCTCCTCGCGGTTTTCGTCGGCAACATCGATCAGCTCGTCGAGGGGCACCATGTCCTCCTCCGTGAAGGCGCCGACGGCGGTGCGGCGAAGCTCCGTGATATGGCCCTGGCAGCCGAGATCACGGCCGAGATCGCGGGCAATGGCGCGCACATAGGTGCCCTTGCCGCATTCGGCTTCGAACACGGTCGTATCGTCATCCGGCATCTCGACAAGATCGAGGCTGTGCACCGTCACGACGCGGCTTTCGATCTCCGGCGCCTCGCCGCTGCGGGCAAGATCATAGGCTCTTTCGCCGCCGATCTTGATGGCGGAGAAGGAGGGCGGAACCTGTTCGATATCGCCGATATAATTCGGCAGGAGATCGCGGATCTCGTCCTCGCTCGGACGCAGATCGGAGGTCTCGACGGCCTCGCCCTCGGTGTCGTCCGTCGTGGTGCGAATGCCCCAGCGCACGGTGAACCGGTAGGTCTTCCGACCGTCCATCACATAGGGAACGGTTTTCGTCGCATCGCCGAAGGCGATCGGCAGCATGCCTGAAGCCAGCGGATCGAGCGTCCCGGCATGTCCGCATTTCTGGGCGGAATAGAGCCATTTCAGCTTGCTGACGCAATCGGTCGAGCCCATGCCCTTCGGCTTGTCGAGGATCACCCAGCCGCTGATCGGCCGGCCCTTCGGCTTCTTTCCACGGCGCGCCATCAGTTCGTCTCTCCCTGACTGCCGTCGTCCTCGTCTTCGTGAAGATCGCGCTGGACCTCCGGCGATTTCAAAAGCGCATCGATCCTTGCGAAGTTGTCGAAGGAGGTGTCCTCGCGGAAGCGTATTTCAGGCATGTACTTCATCTGCTTGAGGGATGGCGTCACACGGCCGCGAATGAATTTCGCATTGTCGTTCAGCGCCTTGATGAACGGCTGGATATCGTCCTGACCGAGCACGGTGACATAGGCCGTCGCAATCTTCAGATCGGGCGACATGCGCACTTCCGAGACCGAGATCACCGCGCGTTCGAGCAGCGGATCGCGGATTTCGCCGCGCTGCATCACTTCGGTCAGGGCGTGGCGAACCTTTTCGCCAACGGAAAGCTGGCGCTGGCTCGGGCCGGCGCCGGATTTGGATCGGGCCATAAGGGGCCTTTCGGAGTCTCTACTGCCGCCTTTTCCGGCCAATCGACCTCTCATCGATCGAATGCGACGAGGCTTCGTTCCTGCTTGACGCGAAACGAGGATCGGACAGCGGCTTTGTTCTGCTTGTTTCACTCACCGCCAGGGATGGGACTTGCACGGTGATGGGTTCGGAGCGGGGTCATCGCCGATTGCGCCGGTCGGTGTCAAGCGTTCAGCGGGCGAGCGCACACGCAAAGGCGACGCGCAGCGCCCCAGTCCCTTTTAGAAAGCAACACTCAAAATTGTTATAAATAAAACGCATAAACGCGCGCCACTTCGCAAATGCAGCAATCGCGCTAAAAGTTTTAACTCTATATTGACTTAAAGGAAACTCCTCGTAGAATGAAGTAGAAGGGTCGCAACTCGAAAGAGCATCCTCATGTCGCACGGAGGCCAGTCTCGCTCCGAAGTCGTCGCACCGCGTTCGAAGTTCTACCAAGGTCCGTTTGGACGCATCTGCGCCGATCTCGAGCCCTATTTCCCAAACAAACTGAAGGGGAATCCGAAAAAGGAAAAGGACCCTCAAGCACTCGAAGACCTGATGCTGAAGGTCGCTGCCAGCATGGTCGAAAAGGACGACGATGCAGCAGGTGAGTCCGATATTCCCGCGGGCTACACCTATTTTGGCCAGTTCGTCGATCACGACATCACATTCGATCCGGCCTCCAGCCTGATGCGCATCAACGACCCGGCCGGGCTCTTCAACCATCGCACGCCACGGCTGGATCTCGACAATGTCTATGGACGCGGGCCGGAAGACTCGCCCTATCTCTATCAGCGGGGCGACAAGGCAAAGCTCCTGATTGGGCAGATCGAGAAGGACAAATACCCTGATCTGCCGCGCAACAGCGAGACTGTGGCCCTGATCGGCGATATGCGAAACGACGAGAATTCGATCGTCTCACAATTGCAGCTCGCCTTCCTGCTTGCCCATAACCGGCTTGTCGATATCGCGCGCAAGAAGAAGAAGCCGGATCCGTTCGAAGCAGCCCGCACGACGCTCCGCTGGCTCTACCAGTGGGTCGTCTGGCACGATTTCCTGAAAAGGGTCTGTGACCCGGCGACCCGGGAAGCCGCGCTGGTTCTCAGGGACCATGGTGGTGGCAGCAAGTCCATGGAGCTGGGTTTCAAGCACGTCTACAACTGGAAGCACCATCCCTTCATCCCTGTCGAATTCTCCGTTGCGGCCTACCGCTTCGGTCATTCCCTCGTGCGCAACAGCTATCAGACGAATGTCGAGGTCCGCGGATTCGGCAACTTCGCGCCGATTTTCGACATGTCCGGCACGCCGGACGACCCGGACAGCCGGAAGGACTTGAGCGGCTTCCGCAGGATGCAGCCGGACAACATCATCCAGTGGGACTGGTTCCTGCAGATGGAATCATCCTCAGGCCCCTTTCCTCAGTTGGCGCGGAAGATCGACACAAAGATGTCGAAGGCTCTGACGACCTTGCGCGACGAGGAAGAGCCTCTGAACAAGCTCGCCTTCCGCAACCTCATGCGGGGCCTCAAGTTCGAATTGCCCCGTGGCCCCGAGGTGGCGCGCAAATACTGCCTCCCGACCGTCAAGGCCGATGCCCACGCGCTGTGGTATTACATCCTCAAGGAAGCGGAAGACGGGGGCGGCAACCATCTTGGCCCGCTCGGCTCGCTCATCGTCTGTGCGACATTCGCAGGTCTGTTGAAGGGCGATCCCTGTTCCTGGGTCAACGTGAAGCCGTGTTGGACACCGGACGACGACGATCTCTTGTCGAGCGAGGACGAGATCACCGGCAAGCCCTTCAATCAGGATGGCGACAACAGCGCCTGGGGCCTTCCCGCGATCATCCGCCTGTCGGGCCTCGCCGTCGACGGCAGCGGCATCGACCGCGTCAGAAAGAACGGCCCGCACCCGTAAGCCGGCCAAAGAACCCCATCGGAGAGTGGATTGACCCAATGGGTCGATTCACGCCCGGTGAACGGCTCAAATGCCGCTTGGACGTCCGTCGGACCTTCGATGACATCGGCCACGCCAAAGCAAGGCTGGCAGCCCCTAATCGAGAAGCGATCTCGTGTAGATAATGCTTCGATCGGGCAAGATCGCGCGAAGGGATTCTGGACGTCTAAGTCCTTTCAGACCTTCCCCGTCAAATAGTATGTTGATGTCCGTAATCGTCTCGCCGTCAGATTGAAAAACGCAGACCATCGCACCCTCTGCGTTTCCCAGCTTACTCTCGAATCGCGCATCTGCGTATATGAAAAGATATCCGTCATGAGTTTCGAATTGCCCATTCTGTCTGACAGCGATCTTCTCAAGTCCATCATAATCGTTTGAGATACTTTCCTGTATCGCTGAAAGGCATTTTTGGTCCTGCGATTTCATTTGCTGGTCATAGTATTCATACGCTCTCTCGATCGTTGGATTCGACTGCGCAACAGCACTTGCTGCAAAGGTCGCAACCAGACCGAATGAAAACAAGCCCAGAAATCTCATCGATCTTTATCCTTTAGGCTGCTCTTTGGATGAGAAAACACCATCGTAGGCCGGTCTGCTTATGGATGATGGCCAGAAACGGAATTCTGAGGGCGCCTCCATCCCGAGCGTTTCAACGCTGGCTCTTAAAACACTCGCAGAATAGTCTGTTTCAGCCTCGTGTCGCGAAATTGATTGTCTCCGACACCGCTCGCAACGCCGAGCGGTCACCGGTCCGACGTCGATTTTGGTCCATATCGAAGCGGCGCGTCCTTACGCGTCGCTGTCCCGCCCCAGCCATTCGATATGCTGCTCGATGGACCTATCCATGATCGCCCGGCCGCCCGCTCCGATCGAGCGATCCCAGAACGCGCCATAGACGGCGTCGAAGTTCACACCTTCGAGACGCTGTCCGATCCGCCGGACCAGGATTTCGCCAAGCGGAAGATAGTTCGGATAGGATCGCATGAAGCCCAGCCGGTCGCAGCCGGGCGTCACCTGCAAAACGTCGCCCACCATCAGGGCGCCCCTGCCCTCATGAGCATCGGCGACGTGAAGCACGCAAGCCCCCGCGAAATGCCCGCCACAGCGGATCATGGTCACGCCCGGCAACAGCTCCTTGCGCTCGCCCTGCCATGCATCGAGAAATGCCCCCGGCCGCATGACCCAGCGCGCATCGTCTTCATGGATATGAACCGGGATACCGCCGAACGCCGCCGACCATTCGGCCATGGACGAATAATAATGGGGATGGGATATGGCGATCCCGGCCAGCCCGCCGAGCCCGTTGACGATCTCAACGATTGCGTCGTTCACCAGCGGCACGCAATCCCACAACAGATTGCCGTGGGGCGTCTGGATCACAAAGGCCCTGTTGCCGATCCCGAAATCCGGCAATGGCGATAGGCTGAGGAATTCACCTTCCCTTGCGATCTGAAACCGCCGTCCGGCCCGCATTGTCTCGAACGAGACCCAGGACTGCCCCTTGGGCGGAACAAACTGACGATGGTCCGTGCAGATCGGACAGCCATCGGGCGCCGTGTCCGAGGGCGGGTACTGGGTGCCGCAGGCGGTGCAGAGATAGGTCGTGCTCACGAAGCTGGTCCCGCATTGGATCGTCCTTGGGCCGAACCTACCGTCTTCGAACGCCGGGTCGAGGTTTCATGCTCTTGCTTCGAGCGCCTTGACCCTGGCGCGAAACGTTATCTCACGATTTCATTGCCTGAGCCGCATCAATCGCCTGATGCAATTCCTCGCGATCGCCCGCCTCGATCGACGGCGCGCTCTGACGTGGTGCTGTTCCATCGCCGATACAAAGCGTTGCGAGGATCGGATAATGATCGGACCCCACATCCGGTAGGCGCTCGAAAGAAACAAGGCCGATCTCGTCCTGGAACAGTACGTGATCGAGCGGCCAGGCCATGACCAGATTGTGCGCGTCATAAGTCGGGATGACGCCGCGTCCGACCCGTGGATCGAGGAGCCCGCCGACACGCATGGCCCGGCGAACGATCCGCTCCCACGAGACGGCATTGAAGTCGCCGGCTGCGACCAGTGGCGCAGCCGTGTTTTCGGCATGGAACGCCATCTGCGCGATATGGCCGTCCCGCATGGTCGTCGGCTGATCGAAGGACTGGGGTGGGCGCGGATGAAGACCCATAAAGGAAAATTCTGAGCCATTGGGAGCAACGATCCGCGACTGGACGGTCGGTGTCACCGCATCGAAATAGGCGATCGTTTCGGGTTCGATCAGTTCGAGCCTGGAAAAGAAATGGAGCCCGAAGAATGTATCGCCATCAGGGATCTGCTGAACGGCGTTCGCGTAACGCGCCTCGAGCGGTTTAAGGGCATCGTCCCACCAGGCGTCGGTTTCCATGACGAAGAGCAGATCTGGATCCGCCATGTCCAGGACATCCATGAATTTCTGGATGTCGCGGTTCCCGCGCTTCACATTCGAACTCATGAGCGTGACGGTCGCGTTTTCCGGGCAGGACGCGACCTCGGCAGCCATGGGCGCAATGACAGGGCTGTAAGGATAGAGCCGGTAGGCGTGGTAGCCGAGAAGACCGACGCAGACGACGGCAATCGCCGCTCCGACCTTCTTGCCCCCTCCCGTCAGGACAACGATGACTGCAAGGACAAGGACCGCAATCAGCATCACTGATAGCTGCAGCCTGATGAAGTCCATATAGCGGATCCACCAGATATTCGTCTCGATCAGCGGAACGAGGGTTGCGACCGCGAGGACCGCAGTGAGCATGAAAAGGAAGACGAGAAAAAGGATGCGCAAGGGCTGCGGCTCCGGTTGCGTGACGAAAGCCGCGTGCGGATCTTCTCACGGCAGGAACATGGAGCAAGGACCACCCAATGTCTGTCACCGGCCCCAGCACAGGATCGGACGTGCAGGGATCGGTTTTGACCTGGCAAGTCCTCAACGTGAGCGCTGTGGATCGGTTCGTCGCCGCAACATGACAATCCCGGTTGCGGGCAACGACCCGGCTTCGCCGGAGGCGAGCCGGGCTTGGTTCGTCCCGTTTAGCCCATATACCAGCCATGGCTCGCGGTGATCGACTGACCCGTCAGCGCATTGGTCTTGAAGGCGGCGAGGAAGACGGCGACATCGGCGACATCCTGAATGGTGGTGAATTCCGTATCCACGGTCTCGCCGAGCATAATCTTCGAGACGACCTCTTCTTCGGATATCCCGAGATTTTGCGCCTGTTCGGGGATCTGCTTCTCGACCAGCGGCGTTTTCACGAAGCCCGGACAGATCACGTTGGAGCGCACGCCGTGCTTGGCGCCCTCCTTGGCCATCACCCGCGCCAGACCCAGAATACCGTGCTTTGCCGACACATAGGCCGTCTTCAGCGCAGACGGCTCATGGCTGTGCACCGAACCCATATAGATGAGCGAGCCGGATTTCTGCGGATACATGTGCTTCACGCAGGCCTTGGTCAGCAGGAAGGCACCACCCAGGTGAATGTCGATCATCTTCTTGAACTGGTCGTAAGGGAAATCCTCGATCGGGTGGACGATCTGGATACCGGCGTTGGAGACCATCGTATCGATCCTGCCGAACCGGTCGGCGACCTTGTCGACGCCCGCATTGACCGCGGATTCGTCGGTCACATCCATTTCGACGGCCATCGCTTCGCCGCCCATGCCCTCGATCTCGGAGACGACCTTGTTTGCGCCGTCCATGTTGATGTCGGCGATGGCGATCTTCGCGCCTTCCTTGGCGTAGCTCAACGCGATCTGGCGGCCGATCCCGGAAGACGCGCCTGTGACGATCGCGACATTGTCCTGAAGTTGCATGATGATGCCTCCTTGCCGTTCCATGTAGGCGGGGCGCGGGATTCGAAATGCCTGCGGATTTGCTTCGAATGGCGTGAGCCCGGCCGGACAGTGGATATTTGCTTTGCTCGGTGAACGGCGCATCGTCGCCGCCGTTGCATGAATTCGGCTTCATGTGGCCAAAGGCAAGGCACCGGAACGCATCATCGTCTTTCTGGAAATTTCGCCTCTCCGGCTGCTTGAACGCGGCGCCGTTTGGCGTTATCAGGGCTCACGTTCAGCCGAGCAATCGGCCGGGCCGCTTTAGCTCAGTTGGTAGAGCAACGCATTCGTAATGCGTAGGTCGCGTGTTCGAGTCACGCAAGCGGCACCACTTCTCATGCTATCATTTGCACGATACCTGGTCCGGCAGCTCTTGCCGGTTTGGCGAAAACGCTCGACGGCGGATTGACCGTTGCGTAGCCCACCGGGTCCGCATCATTCCTCAAGCCAGAAAACTCACAGTCTCGGAACGACAAGATTGCGGCCGCATCGCTCGATCCCGGCGACAGTTCAAGACGCCATCCGGGCTACCGACGGTCTTCCGAAGCCGATGGTTTGAAAATATCCACAGACAGAAAACCGGACGCGGATTGACCCGATGGATCAATCCGCGTCCGGCGAATGGCTTAAACGTCTGTCGGTCTCTGCGCCCGGCCATCCGGGCGCGGGACGTCAAAAATACTCGGACTCGCCCGCCTCGGTCACATCGTGCGCCTCGACCGGATCCACGTCTGTGATGGTCGGCTCCGTCGTCGCCATGAGGCGATAACACAGATCGCTCATGAGCAGAGACTGCTGGACAACCTCCCTCTCCACCTTCGTCTCGAAGGGGATCGTCAGCGAAACGCTTTCAAGCAGGCGCGCGAGGTTCGACAGGATTTGCGCATTCCGGTCGATCGCCTGGAGCTTGACCATGGCATTGGCGTCGAGGTTGTCGGCTTCGCCGAAGACATCGCCCAGTTCTTCCACCGCATGGGCGGTCAAATTCACCTCGTCGGCAATGGCGACGATCAGATTGGACAGGAAAAGTCCGCTGTCCTCCGCCTTGTCGAATTCATTGTCGAGTTTTTCGGCTGTCGCACAATCCATTGAACCGGCCATCCATGCAAGATCAGAAGAATTCGACTTCGCCGAGCGAAGACGAAGGCGGCGGGGTAAAGGTCGGCCGCGCGACGATGGGCGCGCTCTTGTCGCTCAAGAGCAGGCGCCGCGAACGGCCGCTCAAAGGAAAATATTCGATACGCCGTCCCTGAACACCGCCGACATCGACGCAGGCGGTCGGAATACCTTCCATCGCCAGAAAGCGCACCGCGAACTCCGCGTTCCGCGCGCCGATATCGGTCTGAAGCCCCATCGTGCGCGCGCCACCGAAGATCTTGGCCTCCAGCGCATGGCGCCGTGCCCCCTTCTTCAGGAGCCCGTTGACGAGCACCTCCATCAGATAGGCCCCGTAACTTTCCGATCGGCTGCCGACACCATTGCCGCCCTCGCCGGGAAGCAAAAAGTGGTTCATCCCCCCGACGCCGGCATCGCGGTCGCAGATGCAGGCTGCAACGCAGGAACCGAGAAGGGTCGTCAGAATGATATCCTGATTCGTGACGTAGGCCTCACCCTGAATGACGTTGTGTTTTCTCTGGGTGCTCTTGAACGAGTTCATTGTAAACGACCCACGACCGCTTCGATCGTTTTCTGGAGGACAGGAACCGTGATCGGCTTGAGCAGATAGTTGTTCGCTCCGAGCGTGATCGCCTTCTGCACGAGTTCACGGTCACCGCGTCCGCTGAGGATGATGAAAGGCGTCTTCGCCGTGGGGCGATAGCTTCTCAGCGCCTTGAGAAGCTGAAGCCCGTCGAGCTTTGGCATGTTGAAGTCCGAGATCACCATGTGCGACGGGCTCGCCATCATCATCTTGAGGGCTTCTTCCCCGTCACCCGCATAGGTTACGTTCGGAATACCAAGCTGATGCAGCGCATCCACGACGAGCATGCGACTTGTCCGGTGGTCGTCCGCGATCAGAACCTTCAAAGCTTTTTTAGAGGCCATCTTACCCACCATCCTTGTGCCGGGTCGGGCGCCTGCCAACCGACCTGTGCGTTCGCGTGTACGTCATCAACGTTTAGATCTTCTTGAGACCGCTCCCCCATTCGCGAGGGATGCGATCTAGCCGAACATTTCGGCTGTTATTTTCTTGAGCGGCGTTCCCTTGTTCACCGCGCCGATCTCATGGGCAGCTCGCGGCATGCCATACACGAGTGAGGTTGCCTCATCCTGTGCAACAGTGCGCCCGCCCGCCTCGCGGATCGTCAGAAGTCCCTGGGCGCCGTCCCGGCCCATGCCTGTCAAAAGGATACCGCTGGCCGACCCGCCATATTGCTCGGCAACCGATTTGAAGAGCACGTCGACGGACGGGCGATGGCCCTGAACCGGCTCCTGGTCACGATAGACGCAACGGGCAACGCCTGCCTTCTTCACGACCAGATGCCGGCCACCGCGCGCAAGATAGATATGGCCGCGGGTCAGTGGATCTCCGTCCCGTGCCTCCGAGACCTTCGCCTTGCAGGCGCGGTCCAGGCGGCTGGCGAACGAGGCGGTGAAGGTTTCCGGCATATGCTGGACGATCACCGTCGGCGGACAGTCCTCGGGATAGTCCGACAAGAGCGCGATCAGGGCCTCCACGCCGCCAGTCGAGGCGCCGATGCCGACAATGTCGGGCCAGGCGGTCTTGCGCTGGTGATTGGCAGAAGCTGGCGCCGGGCCCTCCGCCGAGCGCGATGTGCGCTGGCTGATGCGCCGTCCGGCGGACGCAGCCTGCCGGATCAGGTTCGGAAGGGCGTCGAAGGTCGAGCCGGCCGAGCCATTGGGCTTTCCCACACAATCGAACGCGCCGTATTCGAGCGCGGTGATCGCCGCGGACGCTCCAGGTGCCGTCAGGGAGGAGACCATGATGACCGGCATCGGCCGCAACCGCATGATCTTTTCCAGAAACTCCAGACCGTCCATTCCCGGCATCTCGACGTCGAGCGTCACGACATCGGGATTGAGCTCCTTGATCTTCTGGCGTGCATCGGCCGCGCTTTTCGCTTCGCCGACGATGGTGATATCGTCTTCCTGCTTCAGGGCGTTGCGCAGAAGCATCCGCATCGTCGCGGAATCATCGACGATGATGACCTTGACCGGGCTCATCGCGATCCTCCCTTCAGGCGGTATGTCGTCGAGGCCTCGACCGCCAGATGCTGGGTCGCGGCACCGCTGACACGCTCGGAATGACCCACATAGAGGTAGCCGGCCGGATCGAGCTTATCGCAGAAGCGGTGCCAGATGGCCTCGCGGGTTGCCTCGTCGAAATAGATGAGGACATTGCGGCAGAAGATCGCATCGAAGACACCGCTCATCGGCCACGGACCGATCAGGTTCAGTTCGCGAAAGGCGATCATGCTGCGCATTTCGGCGACCGCTTCGTACTGCTTGCCCCCACCCTTCGGCGTGAACCAGCGCTTCTTCAGATTCGGAGCCACCGGTTCCACGGCGGCGTCGTCGTAGACGCCCGCCTTGCCGAAGGCGACCACATAGGGATCGATATCGGTGGCGAGAATCTTGATGTCGTATTTCGGGGCGTCCGGCATCATCGACAGGATCGTCATCGCGATCGAATAGGGCTCGTGCCCGTTCGAACAGCCTGCCGACCAGAACCGCACGCGTCCGCCTTTCTTGGCCGCCTCGATCAGCGGCGGGAGCGTCACTTCGCGCATATGCTCGAAATGATGGTTCTCGCGGAAGAAATGGGTGACGTTCGTCGTCAGGGACGCGAGCATCTCGCGCCGCTCCGCCTTCCCGGCCTCGCTGGTGATCAGGTTGCAGTAATCCTGAAAGCCGGACAGGCCCAGCTTGCGCACGCGCTTGGCGAGACGCGAATAGACGAGCGCCATCTTGAACGGCTTGAGGACAATGCCCGCATCCTCGTAGATGACCGCGGCAATCGTCTTGAAGTCCTTTTCCGAGAGCTCGAACTCGCTCGCGCGCTCGCCCCGTGCCGCAGCCGCTCCGGCTGCTGGTGCGCCCGCAGCCTTCGAACGAAGAGCAGGAGCTGCCGAGGTCATGCCGCGATATCCATGCGCTGGGGATGAATGCTCGCCGCTTCGATGATCGCGATCATCCGGTCGTCGATCGTCATCATACCCGAGACGAAGGAGCGAGCCCGCTCGTTGTTGAGATCGGGATTCGGCTGGATCATGTCTTCGGTCACACCCAGAATGTCGGAGACCGCATCGACGAGCAGGCCGAACAATTGCTGGCCGAGCTTGACGACGATGATGACCGAGCGCGCCGTCGGCTCGATGGCCTTCAGACCCATGCGCAGGCCGAGATCGATGACCGGCAGTACGGTACCCCGAAGATTGATCACGCCGACAATGTAGTCTGGCGTCTTCGGCAGCGGCGTTGCCGCCGTGTAGCCGCGGATCTCCCGGACCGTCCGGATGTCTATGCAGAATTCCTGCTTGGCCATCCGGAAAGAGATGAGTTCGCGCTTTTCGCCGCTTTCCTTGCTCACAGTATTACTCATCACGCTTACTCCGCCGCTATGGACATGATTTCTTTGGAAGGACCGCCTTCGGCCCGGCCCGACGATGTCAAGGCATCGACATCGAGGATGAGAGCGACACGCCCGTCGCCCATGATCGTTGCAGCCGATACACCGTCGACCCGGCCGTAATTGGTCTCGAGGCTCTTGATCACGACCTGGCGCTGACCCTGGATCGCATCGACCAGAAGGGCCTGCCGGGTTCCGTTCTCGCTTTCCACGAGCACGGTCACACCCTCGCTTGGTTCTTTCTGTTCGCTGCGGAAGCCGAGGCAGCGCGCCACGTCGATGACCGGAAGATACTGATCGCGAAGCCGGATCAGATTCGTTTCGTTGCAGAAGTTCTGCACGTCCGAATGGTTGGGCTTCAGCGTTTCCAGAACCGCGGTCAACGGCAGGACCAGCGTATTGTCGCCAGCCGACACGATCATGCCATCGAGGACGGCAAGCGTCAGCGGCAGGCTCAGTGTGAACTTCGATCCGACGCCGGGCTGGGAGGCGATCGACACCCGTCCGCCGAGCGACTGGATGGACTGCTTGACGACATCCATGCCGACGCCGCGACCCGAAAGTTCGGAGGCCTGTTCCTTGGTCGAGAAGCCCGGACGGAAGATCAGGTTGTCGATCTCTTCGTCAGTGAGATTGGCTCCGGCGGGAACCAGGCCCTTCTCGATCGCGATATCCAGAACCCGCTCCCGATTGATGCCGGCACCGTCGTCGCTGATCTCGATCGCGATCCTGCCGGAGCGGTGGGCTGCGGACACCCAGATCGTGCCCTCCGCCTTCTTGCCGGCGGCGATCCGGGCTTCCGGCGATTCGATGCCGTGGTCGATCGCGTTGCGGATCATATGCGTCAGCGGATCGGACAGACGCTCGATGACGGTCTTGTCGACCTCGGTATATTCACCCTCGGTCATGAGCCTGACGCTCTTACCCGTGAGGCTGCAGACCTCGCGGACGAGGCGGGGAAGCTTCTGGAAAACCGATTTGACCGACTGCGCGCGGATCGCCATGACACTGTCCTGAAGCTGACGCGTCAGCTGTTCCAGGTCTTCGAGACCGAGCGTCAGCTCCGATGCGGGCGCAAGTCCGGCCTGCAGGGCACGCTGCGACAGCATCACCTGATGGATGACAAGCTCGCCGACGAGATCGATCAGGCGATCGACACGCTCCAGATCGACGCGGATGCTCGTCGAGGCCGGTGCGTTGCGGTTTTTCGCTTCGCCCGAAGCAGATGCCGCCTCGTTGGCCGCTTCGTTGACGGGCTCGCCGGCATGCTCGACCTGTTCTTCGGGAAGTTGGGCCTCTACGCGCTTGGTCTCGACCTCCGGATGAACTTCGGCGCTTGCGGCTTCCACTTCGGTCGTGTCGTCGTCGGAAGACGGGATATCCTGGCCACCTTCGGGATCGTCGTCCCCGGGCGTCTCGTCGGTTACCGGATCGCCGAGATTGAGCATCGCCAAAAGGCTGGCGACGTTATTGTCGAGGTCTTCACCGGCCAGCGCCGGCTCGCCTGCGTCGTCGCCGTCGACGGACTCCTTGTCGATGGCAAGCTCACAATCGCCCTCGACGAATTCGAAAATCTCTTCGATCGCACTGCGCGGCGCGCTGGTCTCGAGGCGGATGTCCCAGGAAAGATAGGCCGCTTCCGGATCGATCGTGTCGAGATCGGGAATGGCGCTCCGGTCGCAGCGCACCTTGGCCTTGCCGAGAGCAACCACTTCGCGGATGAGCCGCATGCTCTCATTGGCATTGGCATAGAGCGCGGGAAGCGGCTTGAACGCGATGTTGAAAACATTCTCGCCGCCCTCGTCGTCGCCGTCGATCAGCTCGTCGAGAGAAATCTGGACAGGCGTGAAGTCGAGATCGCCCATCCCATCGTCATCGTCGTCCATGGGAAGAACCACAGCGCCGGGAACAGTGCCCTTCAGCCCGTCGAGCGCCTGCGCAACCTCCGCATAGCTCGCCGGATCGACCGGCTCCTCGTTGCGCGCCTGTTCGACGAGATCGATAAGCACGTCCGCCGAACGCAGCAGGATGGCAAGGACGTCCGGCGTCGGCGCGAGCTTGTCGGAGCGCACCGCATCGAGAACGTTCTCGAACGTGTGGGCAAATCCGACCAGCTCCGTCAGGTGGAACGCGCCGGCACCGCCCTTGATCGAATGCACGGCTCGGAACACCGCATGAACGGTTTCCGAGTCCGACTCGCCATTCTGCATGGCCAGCAAGCCTTGCTCGAGATCCTCGAGCTGCTCGGCGCATTCTTCGAAGAAGGTCTGGCGGATTTCATCCATCCCACTCATCGTCGATCCTTCGGTTCAAAGGCAAAAAGGATTGGTGCAGGGCGTCAAACCGCTTGCGCGGCTCAGGCCGCAACCCGGTTGATCGCGGTGACGAGCTTGGGAGGATCGAAAGGCTTGACGATCCAACCGGTGGCACCGGCGTTCTTGGCGCGGGCCTTCTTCTCGGCGTCGCTCTCGGTGGTGAGGACGAGAATGGGGATGCCGCGATAGGCTTCGTTGAGACGAACGTTCTCGATGAAGGTCAACCCGTCCATACGCGGCATGTTGACGTCTGTGATGATGACGTCCGGACGCTCTTCGGCGAGCTTTTCCAGCCCGTCCACGCCGTCTTCGGCCTGTTTGACGTCGAAACCTGCATCTTGCAGGGTTCGCCGAAGCATTTCACGCATCGTGCGCGAATCGTCGATCGTCAGAATCATCTTCATTTTTCATCGCTCTCCGAACCAGACGGCTCTTAGTGAAAATCGTCGATCGACAGGCCAATCAGCTCAAGGCTGGTCACGAACGACTTCGAGGGCTGTGCGATCTTGAATTCGAGGTTGTCGGCCTGCCAGGTCTTGGACGCGGCCAGAAGCACTTGAATTGCCTGGGTCCCCGCCCGCTCGACCATTGAGGCGTCGATTGCGAGCGCGGATCCCTTCAGGGTTCGCAGCTGGGCTGCGAGAGGACCGGCCGAGGCGATGTCGAGGGTCGGCGGAAGATCGATCCAGCGCGAGTCCAGATCGTCCTGCGCCGGTGTTTGCTTCTGCGTCATCAAAATTCCTCCCAACTCTCGGCTTCGGCCTGCGGCTTTGGCTGGGCACCGCCGCGACCTACGGTCTTCATTGCAACGACAGTCTTACTGTCCATTGCTTTCGACAAACTTACAGACGCGCTCTCACGGCCCTTGGGTCTGGTATTTTTGTCCACGCGGAACTCGCCCACAGCTTTGTTGAGGCTTACCGTCTCGTCGGCGAGGCTTCGACTTGCTGCAGCCGTTTCCTCGACCATCGCCGCATTTTGCTGTGTGACCTGATCCATCTGGCCAACTGCGACGTTTACCTCTCCGATACCCGTCGACTGCTCCTGAACGGAGTTCGCCATATTGGACACAAGAGAGTTAACATTGTTTATCTGCTGAACGATCCGCTCGAGTGCACTGCCGGTTTCTTTCACCAGCTTGACACCGAGATCGACCTGGTCGCCGGACGTCGAGATCAGCGTCTTGATTTCTTTGGCAGCCTCTGCGGAACGTTGCGCGAGCCCGCGAACTTCCGAAGCGACAACGGCAAACCCTCGACCTGCTTCACCGGCACGCGCCGCCTCCACGCCCGCATTGAGGGCAAGAAGATTGGTCTGGAAGGCGATCTCGTCGATCACGCCGATGATTCGCTCGATCTGTCGGGACGAACTCTCGATCGAGTCCATCGCGGAGATTGCGTTTCCGACGATTTCGCCGGAGCGGACGGCATCGGTTCGGGCGCTTGCGACGGCATCGCTGGCCTGAGCTGCGTCCTTCGCTGTCTTCCTGACGTTCGCCGTCAACTCGTCGAGGGCAGCCGCGGTTTCCTCGAGGCTGGCGGCCTGGGTTTCGGTCCTGCGGGAAAGATCATCTGCGGCGACTGAAATTTCTTCCGTGCCCTGGCGGATACTATCCGAACTCTCCAGGATCCGGTTCAGGGTGGAACCGATCTGCGCGAGCGAGGCGTTGAAATCTAGACGGAGCGGCTCGAATTCAGGTGAAAACGGCTCCTCGAGACGGCAGGTCAGATCATTTTGCGCCAACAGCGACAAACCGCCGCTGATCGTACTGACAGCCCGAACACGCTCCGTGACGTCGCTTGCGAATTTGACGATCTTGATAATCTCGCCGGAGGGCCCGAACACAGGATTGTACGAGGCGTAGAGCCAGATCTCGCGCCCACCCTTGCCGACACGCCGGAAATCTCCGGTCACCGGCTCGCCGCGATTGAGGCGTAGCCAGAACTCGATATACTCGGGCGACCGGGCCTCGGCCGGGTCCATGAACATCCGATGATGGGATCCTGCGATCTCGCTTAGACGATAGCCAGTCGCAGACAGGAAGTTCTCGTTCGCGGTGATGATTTCACCCGACGGCAGGAACTCGATGACGGCCTGGATCCGCGAAAGAGCGGACATCTTCGCGCCCGTCTCGACGTGCTGGCGCCGCTCCTCCGTGATATCGGTCGCCTGTTTGATGACGCCGACAACCTTGCCTTTCCGATTCTTGATCGGGTTGTAGGAGGCGCGAAGCCAAATTTCCTTGCCAGACTTGGCGATCCGCTTGAACTCTCCAAAATGCGTCTCCCCCCGGGCGAGCTTCGCCCAGAAGTCGCGATAGGACGGGGCAGCGGCATCCTCGGAGGAGAGGAAGGCCCTGTGATGCTTGCCGTTCAGCTCGCTCTTTTCGTAGCCGAGGATGCGGCAGAAGACGTCGTTCGCACTAACGACCTGACCTGACGGGTCGAACTCGATGAACGCGAGCGAGTTACTCAGGGCATCGAGAACTGCGGAGGGATCACTTCTGGGGGAAGAACTCAGGAACTTCATCGCAGGATCTCACAAAATGAGGGGAGGAGAACACTTTCACGTGATAATACATAAGGCATATTTATGAAGGAACCGATAAAATCCGAGTTATGTGAGACACTTTGCCTGACTCTTCATCATTCTCGCGCTACAGATCTTATCGGCATGGTATAATCTCAGGCATCCAGCGTTAAAGGCCTTGTATAGTTGAGGAAACGCTTTGATTTTGCTTAAAAACGCACCTTTCAGTCACGCATTTGAACTTATACCAGCGACTCTTGAGATGTGCGCCAGACGAGAATGGGCCCAAAGGGGCAATTCTCTTGTCCGACCGTATTACGGACCACCTTCCCTGATCGTCCTTGCCGGCATGCTGCCTCGGTCAGCCGTTTTCGAACACCGACTTGTCCAGGCAGGCCGCCTTAGATTTGGCGCCTTATCATTGAGACGGGACGAGCATTCCGGTCAGAGGATCTTTGAAAGCCGCGCATACGGAGAATCCGCTCGCAGCATGCACAGCGCTCTGGCCCCGCGCAGGGCTAATACCGATGGACCTTTGAAAGCACCGCTTTTCAAGGTCCATCGGCAGCCAGAGCGGCGCTTGAGCCGTGCGCCGGACGAGAATTGGCCATGGGTCAATTCATTTGTCCGGCGGTATAAGAGCTGATACAAAGCTCAGTTCACGTGTGCTGCGGCGTCAAGCGCGGTGCAAACGGCTCGCCGGGTTCTTGTCTTGTGAAGCAAACAAGCGGTCTTTGCATAAAATCCGGAGCATCATGCGGGCGCGTTGCATGACCTTTCGGATGAGATCATCCGGAACAACCAGGGCTTGAAGCAAAACATCCATTTCGACCGATCGCATCTCGCGTTAAAACCGAAAATGCCCGCCATCCTTGCGGAAGACGGGCTTTACGTGAGGTCTATGCTTAAAAGCTCGACACCGAAGCTCCGGCACAAGTTGCGATATCGGGACCGGGACTGATGGTCCATCGCCTTCGGTCAATATTTGCGCTTACGAACGCCAGTGACCATTTCTCGAAGCGGCGTCTGGGCCGTGATCAAAACTCTTCCCAGTCGTCCTCGACTTTCGGGGCTGCTCCACCCTGTCCGACCGTCTTCATCTGTTGGACAGTTCTGCTCGGCGAATGGACGGCCCGGCTCGGCGCAGCAGGCCTGCCGGTCTTCGAAGGCGCGTTGAACTCCTTCTGGACGCGCTCGGAAAGCTCCTTGATCGGAAGGTCACGCTTCGGCTGCCAGCTCCGGCTCTGGGCCGAGGTCTGGAACCGCTCGACGGCATGGACCAGCCCGTCCGTCTCGCTCGACAGCGTGCGGGCAGCTGCGGAGGTCTCCTCGACCATCGCCGCATTCTGTTGGGTCACCTTGTCCATGTGATCGGCAGCACCAGAGACTTCCTTGAGGCTGGTGGCCTGTTCGCGCGCCGATGCCGCGATCTGACCGACCAGATCGGTCATGGCGGTCACCTCGCCGACGATCTCCGTCAAGGATGTGCCGGACTGGGTGACCAGATCGACACCCTGAGCGACCTGATCTCGAGAGGTCGCAATCAGCGTCTTTATCTCCTTGGCGGCCTCTGCCGAGCGCTGGGCCAAGCCCCGGACTTCCTGCGCGACCACCGCGAAGCCCTTACCCGCGTCGCCGGCGCGTGCCGCCTCGACACCCGCATTGAGCGCGAGAAGGCTGGTCTGGAAGGCAATCTCGTCGATGACGCCGATAATCTGGTTGATCTGCTGGGAGGACGCTTCGATCCGGTTCATGGCGTCGACCGCACGGGCAACGATGGCACCGCCGTGCTCGGCCTTTGTCAGCGCGCCGGTCGCCGTCTTCTGGGCCTGACCGGCACTGTTGGCCGTTTCGTTCACACCGCTGGAAACATCGCCGAGCGCGGCGACCGTCTGCTCCAGGCTCGCGGCCTGCTGTTCGGTGCGCTGCGACAGATCATGGGCGGCGGTCGTGATTTCGGACAGACCGGTGCGGATCGCCGAGATCGAGTTCACGACGGTTCCGATCGCCTCCTCTAGCTGAGAGACGCTCGAATTGAACTTGGCGCGGATCGGTTCGAATTCCTGCGACACGGAGGTTTCCATACGCACGGTCAGATCGCCGGCCGAAAGGCGGTCGAACCCTGTTTCCACCAGCCGGATAAACGTCTTGAGGTCTTCGGCCCGCGCATTGTCGATCTCGGCCTGACGCTCCTTTGCCTGACTTTCGTTGACGGCAGCGGCCTCCGCGGTCTGCACGAGCTCATCACGCTCGATCGCCTGCTGCTTGAAGATCTCGACTGCGGACACCATCTGGCCGATCTCGTCCCGTCCTTCCAAACCCGCAACGTCGATGGATTTGTCGCCCCTCGCAAGTCTTAGAACGAGTGCGGACAAAGCGGACAACCGACGAGCAATGACCTTGTTCAGGATCAACGCCAGGACGATCGCGGCACCGAGCATCGCGACCATGCCGATGACGACAATCCAGATCATGAAGGTCAAAGCACCATTTTCAGCAAGGCTCGCTGCTGCAACGCTCGCCCGCGCCTCGTCGCGAAAGCCGTCGAGCGTTTCCTCGATTGGCTCGATGAAGGTGTCTGCCTTACCGGATTCGAAGATCTTGAGAGCCCGGGGATAGGTGTTGTCACTGCCGGCAAGGCGGATGACGGGATCGGCGATCTCGCTCTGCCAGGCGTTCATGTCCTGCATGGCCTTTTCAAGCCGCGCGGCCGCCTGACTATCGACAAGCGACGTCAATTTTCCGATCGAGGTCACGAACGCATCGTAATGCTCTTTGGTACGCTGTGCGAAATACGGATCTTTCGTGATCATGAACCCGCGAAGGGAGTTTTCCTGGCGCGCCAGCTTGAAACGCGCGTCGACCGCTGCCGTCGCGACTTCGAGAGCCCTGTCCTTCTCATTGGCTTTTTCAAGCGTGTGCAGACTGTCCCAAAGAAGTAAGCTCATCGTCGCTGCCGCGATCATCGAGACCATGGCGAAAGCAATCCCGATCTTTCGGCCAACTTTGAGATTTTTGAGATCGAACACGAACGCTCCTCCAGACTGGCAAAGGCCTTCCGGAAACGGAGGCATCGCGGGGTTCTATTGGCGCTCGGAACGCTTAAAAACTGGTTAATTTTTGGGGCTTCACGTCAGGTTGTGCGTCAATTGACAGCATTAACAAACGTTATGGGAGCACGGGAACCGCTACTGGCTCAATAAAACGGAATATTCGCCTAGATTCTATTCCGAAAGCGTTGGTGGCCCTTCGCTTGGCGATCGCTAATTTGCTGCTTCACGTAATAATTCACGGAATATCACAAAGAACAGGACGCTCACACGAAACGATAATAAAGACTTACATTCAAGCCAATTGCGACCGAACACTTGCCGCCGTCTTAGCGGCGCTTACACTGTTGACCGGATGAGAGGCGCGATTCGGCCAATTCAGACCGCGGGTCTTCAAACCCGACCGTTTTGCGGGGTCGCACGTCCCACCTACGGTCCATGAGGCGTTCGCCGCACCGGCGGCATTCACGGGTCGGCCCGGCCAAACCGCAGCCGGGACACCAGATTACCCGATGGGCTCGCGTTCATAGAGCCAGGGCGTCACCTTGCGCTGCCTGTCCTCGAAGGCTGAAATGGCATCGCCCTGGTCCAGCGTCTGGCCGATCTCGTCAAGACCGCGCAAAAGAGCGTCGCGGCGATAATCCTCGATTTCGAAGGCATAGACTGTCCCGTCGGCGAGCCGTACTTCGCAGGCCTCCAGATCGACGGTGATCTCTTCGCCGCGCCGTGCAGCTTCCATCACGACATCCACCTCGTCCGGCGACAGGGTGACCGGCAGGATGCCGTTCTTGAAGCAGTTGTTATAGTGGATGTCGGCGTAGGAAATCGCGATCACCGCGCGGATACCGAAATCATACATCGCCCATGGGCTGTGCTCGCGCGAGGATCCGCAGCCCCAGTTCTCGAGGCTGACGATGATCTTCGCGTTGCGCCACGGCTCCTGATTGAGCACGAAATCCGGGTTTTCCGATCCGTCCGCCTTGAAGCGGTGCTCCTGAAACAGCGACCAGGCGAGCCCCTTCTTGGTGACGGCCTTCAGCACCTGTTTCGGCGTAATCATGTCTGTATCGACATTGTTGATGGGGATCGGCGCGGCGAACCCGGTGACGGAGACAAACTTTTCCATGGTTCAGCGGCCTTTATTCCAGCTGCGCACATCGACGAATCGGCCCGCGATCGCGGCCGCGGCCGTCATCGACGGGCTCGCGAGATGGGTGCGCCCACCCGGTCCCTGCCGACCGACGAAATTACGGTTCGAGGTGGACGCGCAGCGCTCGCCGGGAGCAAGCCTGTCGGCATTCATGCCGAGGCACATGGAGCAGCCCGGCTCGCGCCAGTCGAAACCGGCCTCGATGAAGATCCTGTCGAGGCCTTCCTGTTCGGCCTGCGCCTTGACGAGGCCAGAACCCGGAACGACCATGGCCGAGGTAATGTTCTCGGCGACCCTGTGCCCGGATACGACGGCCGCCGCAGCCCGCAGATCCTCGATCCGGCTATTGGTGCAGGAGCCGATGAAGATCCGGTCCAGCGGAACCTCGCCGATCGGCTGGCCGGGCCTCAGACCCATATAATCGAGCGCGGCCTCGATCGCCTGACGTTTCTTTTCGTTGGCGGCCGCATCCGGGTTCGGCACGGTGCCTGAAACCGGGATCACGTCTTCCGGGCTCGTGCCCCAGGTCACCATGGGCTGCACGTCCGCGCCGTCGAATTCGATCTCGCGGTCGTAACTCGCGCCCTCGTCGCTTGACAGCGTCGACCAGTAATCGACGGCCTTTTGCCAGTATTCGCCCTTCGGCGCGCCCGGCTTACCCTTGATATAGGCAAAGGTCGTCTCGTCCGGCGCAAAGAGCCCTGCCCGCGCACCGGCCTCGATCGACATGTTGGAGATGGTCATGCGCCCCTCCATGGAGAGCGCGCGCATCGCCTCGCCGGCATATTCCACCACATGCCCGGTGCCGCCGGCCGTGCCGATCCTGCCGATCGTCGTCAGCATCAGATCCTTCGCCGTCACGCCGAATGGCAGCGTGCCGGAGACGGAAATCCGCATGTTCCTGGAGCGCTTGGTCAGAAGCGTCTGGGTCGCCAGCACGTGCTCGACCTCGGATGTGCCGATGCCGAAGGCGAGTGCGCCGAACGCGCCATGGGTTGCGGTATGACTGTCGCCGCAAACGATCGTCATGCCGGGCTGGGTCAATCCCTGCTCCGGGCCGATCACATGGACGATACCCTGCCGCCGATCGGTCTGGCCGAAATAGGCGACGCCGAATTCCTTGGTGTTCTCGGCCATCAGCCGCAGCTGCTCGCGCGAATCCGGTTCGGCAAGATCGTCGCGGCGGCCGGGAAAGGTCGGGACATTGTGGTCGGCGACGCCAAGGGTCGCCTCAACGCGGCGCACCGGCCGGCCGGCATCGCGAAGGCCCTCGAAGGCCTGCGGGCTGGTCACCTCGATGATGAAATGCTGGTCGATGTAGAGGATCGTCAGGCCGTTCGCCTGACTCGCGACGACGTGTGCATCCCAGATCTTGTCGTAGAGGGTTTTTGGCATGGCGAAGCCCCGGTTCCTTTCGCACGCGGCGTCATGTGCCGCATGATCGCGCCGTCATCCTCGGGCTCCGTCCCGAGGATTCAGCTTGGACTCAACGGATATATTCCTTATCGGCGCCGGTTGCACCGTCGATCACGCTACCATCGCCTGGATCCTCGGGACGGAGCCCGAGGATGACGTATGGAGAGGCCAGAGGGTATCCCGCCGGTTTCGGTGGATAGCCGCCCCTCCGCCAGCGCTCGCCTCAGTAATACTGGCCGTGACGATAGTCCCAGCTGAGGAAATGCTCGGACAAAAGCGCCATGATCTTCTCGTTGTCGAGACCCTTGCGGATGAGGATCGGCGCCGGCGAAACCATGCGTTCGCCCTTCTGCTCGGGGATCAGCGTGCCCTTCTCGTCCACCATCGAGACCATCACGCCCTGTTCGTAGCGCGAGCCCTCGTCCTTGTCCGGCTGGATCGAGGCGACATAGTCGTTTGCCGAGATGATGAGATCGGCTTCCGCCTCGATGCGATCGCCGATGCCTTCGACGAGGCCGCGATTGCCCTTGCCGGACGGATTGGCCGAGGAGGCGAAGGCGAGCTTGCCATGGTCGCGCCACAGCGCTTCGGCGAGCTGTTCCGAGGGCGTGCCGAAGCGGATGACGAAGCAGCTTGTCTCGCGGCCATCCATGACGAAATCCTTCGATCCGTCATCGGGGATCTTGGCGATCGCCTCCTTCTTCCACGGCAGGATGCAGCCGAGAAGAATGTTCCGGTCCCAATGGGCCTGATAGAAGGCCTCGATCTCCGGCGTCATCTCGGCGAGGGTCTTCAGTTCGTCCATCGATCCGCAGAGCACGACGCCCGGCTTGTTGCGCTTGCGCACCTTGGCGTCGAACTTGCGTTCGAGACCGGCCTTGTCGGAAACCATGATGATGTAACCGACCTTGGTCGGCGACACGATCATGCCGCCGCCGCGGGTAAGGATGTCCAGCCCGTCCTTTTGCAGGTCCCCGGTCCAGGCGACGGTCTTTTCGTTGGCGGGCATGTCCACTCCATCAAAGGTCTCGTTGCGCGGGACCCCTGTTAACGCAGCGCCGGGCGGCGATGCGGCGGATGTCCCCCGCGAAAAAATCGGCAATGGACGCCGCAATAGGCGCAGTAGCGCTCTTTTGAAAGAGAAAAAACGCGCTGAAGGCGCTCAGCGGCTCACGCGCTCGCGCCCCTCGTCCCCCGCGAGCCGTTCCTGAAAGCTCTGCTGTGGGTCCGGCAGGGCCCCGTGTTTCGCGGACAGGCGCTGGTGCAGATGCACCATGAAGGAGGCCGCAAACAGCGGGGTCAGAACGTTGAGGATCGGCACGCTGAGGAAGGCTGCGATCACGAGCCCGGCGAAAAACACCGTCGAACTGTGCCGCTGGCGCAAGGCGCGTGCATCCTCGCCCATCCGGTAGCGCATCGCGGCGAATTCGAAATATTCCCGCCCCAGCAGGTAGCCGTTGACGAGGAAGAAGGCGACGAGATTGATCCCGGGAACGAGAAGAAGGGTCAACGCCAGAAGATTGCCGAGGATCACGACGCCGAAGAACTTGATGGACAGGATCATGCCCGGCACGAGCGGCATCGCCCGCCCGTTCGGCGAACCCGGATAGGACTGGGTCTCCACCACCTCCGCGACATCGTCGAGGAAGAGGCCGGCGATGATTGCGCTGATCGGTCCGATCAGGAAGGCGAGAAGCACCGCCAGCATCAGCCCGAGCGCCCATGAGGCCACCGTGCCGGCCTGATCGACCCAGTGCGGAAGGTCCGGCAGGAGATTGACGAGGAACGGCAGTGCGACGCTCTCGAAGACCACGCTGATCAGAAACCAGAGCGCGATCAGGACGACGGCGGCAAGGCCCAGCATCTTCCACAGCGCCGCGCGAAAGGGCTGTGAAAAGATATCCGAAAAAGCGAGGCCGGCGCTCGTTAAGATCATGGGCGCATTCCGAGATGAGGGTTGAGAAAGGCCCGGTTAAGCTAGGCATCCGGGCGGGGCGCAACAAGCAGCTGGCTGATGCGCCGGCGAGACCCATATCGCTCCAATGAGCGCCAAATCCGAACTCCCCGTCAAGATCTGTGTCCAGTGCGGCAAGCCGATGGTCTGGCGCAAGAAGTGGGAGAAGAACTGGGAGGAGGTCAAATTCTGCTCCCAGCGCTGCCGGAAGGAGGCCAAGGCGGGTATCCCGCCGAGGCAAGCGGCAAGACCTGCCGACGACCGGTAGCATCAACCCGGGTTCTCAGCCCTCATAAAGGTCGCGCCGGGTCGGGGGCAGTTCGCTCGGCCCCTTGCCGCGCTTCGATGAAAGCGTCTGGTAGATGAGAATGCCGCCGCGCGTGAAGCCGAGGGAACAGCCGGCAAGGTAAAGCAGCCAGAGGCGCGCCTTGCGCTCGCCGGCAAGCTCGCAAGCTTCATCGAACCTTGCGAGCAGGCGGTCGTGCCAGAGCTTGCATGTGAGCGCGTAGTGCTCACGCCAGTCCTCGATGTCGTGGACCTCAAAGCGATGCTTTTCCAGCATACGCGTCGAATGGCCGATATGGTCGAGCTCGGCGCCGGGAAAGATGTAGCGGGTGATCGCCCGGTATTCGGGCGTGCCCTTGTGGAAGGCTTTTTCCGTCTTTTTCGCCGGCCGCGTGATGGCGTGGTGAAGATAGAGCCCCTTCGCCCGCAAGAGCTTGCGGACGGCCGAGAAGTAGTCGTCGTGGTTCTTGAAGCCGACATGTTCATACATGCCGATCGAGGCGACTTTGTCGAAGGTGCCGGTCAGCTCCTGGAACGGCTTCAGCTCGATGGTGATCTTGTCTTCGAGGCCGGCTTCGCGCACCCGCGCGGTGGCGAGATCGAACTGCTCCTGGCTCAGCGTCACGCCCTGCCCGCTCACCCCGTAGCGCGAGGCGGCGTGAATCAAAAGCGCGCCCCAGCCGCAGCCGATATCGAGAAACCGCTCACCCTCCTTCAGCCGCAGCTTGCGGCAGATCATGTCGAGCTTGTCCTCCTGCGCCTTGCCGATATCCTCGTGCCAGCCGTCGAAATAGGCGCAGGAATAAAGCATGCGTTCATCGAGAAAGAGCCGGTAGAAGTCGTTTCCGACGTCGTAGTGATACTGGATCGCTTCCTTCGAGGAGCCGCTGCGGCCCGAGCCAGCACCGTCCTTTTCCTCAACGCCCGCTTTACGCGACAGGCGCCACAGCGCCGGAAGTGCCTTGGCGATGCGGCCCTTCTCGATCTGCTTCAGCGCATCCTTCGTCCGGGTTTCGGAGCGTTTGCCGGCGAGGTCGAAGATCGTGCCGTTCTTGAAGTCGATGCTCTTGTCCATCCAGAGCGCGACCACCCGGCCGATCGAGGGACGCATGACGAGCCGGGCAAGCCCTGCCGGATCGGACAGGACCACGACCGGACCTTCGTCGGGGCCGATCCGCTCGCCATCCCAGAGTTCGATGGCAAACCCCGGCTTCATCACCTGGATCACATGGCGGACGATCCCCTTCAGCCGGGCCTCGTCGCCATTCGATGAACCGATATCACGTGCCACAGACATAGCCGTTCCCGCTTTTGTTCCTACGCCTGCCGAGGCTCATGGGCGTCTTGATTACCGATTCGCCATGTTGCTGCACTGCACGCATCCATCGGCTTTTGTGTTCGTTATCGCTTTACAACCCATCCAATCAGGAAAGCCACATCGTCATGCGCCTGCCACTGATCGAACCCGACCAACTGACCGAAGAACAAAAGCCCCTCTATGAGGATATGAAGCAGGGGATCGACAGCAAGTTCAACGTCTTTACTGCGATCGCCGAGAACGGCGCGCTCATGGGGCCGTGGAACCCCTGGCTGCACGAGCCGAAAATCGGCAAGGCCATCTGGGATCTGACGAAGATCATGGCCATGGAAGCAACGCTGCCACCCAAGGCGCGCGAGATCGCGATTCTCGTCACCGGCGCGCATTTCAACTCGGCCTACGAGATCTATGCTCATGATGCGGTTGCCGAAGACAAGGGTATCGACGAAGAGACCATCTCGACCCTCGTTGCCGGCGTGAAACCGACCGGAATGGAAGGCGAGGAAGAGGTTGCCTACGATGTCGCCTATGCGCTCGTCACCGGTTCGGTTCTCCCGCGCCCGACCTACGACCGGGCGGTCAAGACCTTCGGGCAAAAGGGCGCGCACGAGCTGATCTATCTTGTCGGGCTCTACTGCCTCGTCTCGATGACGCTGAACGGGTTCAACGTGCCGGTGCCGGACGCGGACAACAAGTAGACCACGCCAGCCTGTGTCAGCTTCGCGGGGAGGGTGACGGCCTTGGTGCAACCGAAAGCTCGGTGCACCAGTCGCGCCGGGCATCGCCTCCATATTCGACGACAAGCCGGTCATCGAGCAGCCGCTTGGCGACATCGGGCTCGGTCTCGGTCGCGACCTTCGCGAGGACGCGGCCGAAATATTTGTCGCCCTTGATCTCCGTCAGGGTGATCTCGCCGGATGCGACGATCTCCTCGAGCCGCGCCGTGGCCATGGCGGCCGCCTGTTTCTCGGCGGCGCAGGAACCGCGCTTTTCCGGTGCGTCGATTCCCTTCAAGCGAACCGCCACATGGACCGACTGCATCGGCCAGATGAAAGCCTGCACCTCGATCGTATCGCCGTCGCGGACTTTGACCACACGGGCGGATACCGGCCCGTCGATCGATCTGGGCGGCTCCTCCGCAAAGGCGATTGCCGACGGAAAGACGCATCCGAGGGCGAACACCCCAGCCGCCAAAGCACCGACACAACCCTTAAGCGAATTTGCCACGAAAAGAACCACCTTTCCTGCAGGAGATACCTGCATACGATATGGATATAATTCCTAAAAAATCGTTTTTGAAGAGTGGATTGGGAAAATTCGCTTCGAAATCCCGGGCATCAGATTGACGCGACCAGAATAGGCGCGACACGGTGGCCGCTCCGAGGTTCTGCCGTTGTCGCGAGTAAAGCATCAATCCGCGTTTCCTCATTCTCGGGCTCTATCGCGAAAATCCAAGGCTGCACATCAGGTCTTTGAAACTTTAGCATTATCGCCATTTTCGGAACGCAGGCCGAGAATGGCGGCCGAGGGGACAAACTCCGTCCGCCAACGGGTTTCACGCGTGAGCGGGCAAAAACAAGCCAGTCATCGCACCCCGATCACACGAACCGGGAAAGAGTCTTTTCAAGGCCGAGAGCGGCGTCGGCAGGCCTGTCGAATCAGGATAATTTGCACACACGCTATGCGGTCAAATTCGCAAGAGCGAAGCCGTCGCGTGGATGGCGCGGGCAATCACTTGGACGCGCCGCTTTCAACAACCGGTCTGCATGCTGCGCACGAAGACCTTGCCCGGAAGTGGGTGCGAGAAACGTCTCTCCACACCAGAAAGGGCGCATAGCGCGAACGGGCGCGGGACGCGGCAACAGGCGGCAACAGCGAGATATGAAGCCTCGGGAGCGAGCGCCTCCCGGCGATCAGAAATCGCTGACGATGCCGTCTTTCTCCCAATCGCCGTAGCGAACGGGCTCCACGCCCGATTTTCGCCCGTCGATCTCCGTCGGCAGGCTGTCCGGATCGACCTTGAACGCTTCCCTGGATCGCCGCCGCTCTTCGGCTTCGGCCAACGCGCGCTTGGCCGCCGGGGAGAGCTTTTTGACGTTCGTCTCCGTCGAGACCTTCATCGCGCCGAGAATGTCGTCCGTAGGGTGGTCCACCATGAGAAGGATCGTCCGCTCAGTCCAGGGTTCGGTTTCGCCCTTAATGTAAGGAACGCACCTGACAAACCAAATCCGGCTCGCCTGCGAATGCCGTCATTCGACGAGTTCGCCCCAGGCAGGATCCCATTCGATACCGGCTTCAAGCATGACACGGACCTCCGCATCGCCGATCATATCACGCTTGTTTTCAACAATCCGGAACGCCTCTTCCGGCGACATCTCTTCTGGCGGGAAGACCGAAGGCTCGGCTGGATCGCCCGTATTCTCGATATTCGTGATGAACGCCTTTCGTGCATCTCCCTCCTTGATGATACGAACGACGATTTCACCCTCTTCGGGCTCCCCGGTCAGCCTGCGATACTGCGCCATGATATGGTTCCCTTTTTTCCATGTCCTTGTTGGCAATCCGCAAGGAGGCGATCCGGTTGCGCGCCAGGTCGAAAGACCGGAAATTCATCGGCGAGGCGCGCACGGGCTTTAAACTTGAACGGTGCGCTGACGCGGACCATCTTTTACCTGACCAGAGACGCAGGGCTCCTGCGCTCGCCCAGCATCTGAAAAGCGTGGATTTCCATGAACATGCTCAAGACAGCCGCTCTGATTGCCGCGCTCACCGCCCTCTTCATGGGCCTCGGCCTTCTCATCGGCGGGCGCGCGGGCATGATGATCGCGCTCGTAATCGCCGCGGGCATGAATCTCTTTGCCTATTGGAACGCCGACAAGATGGTGCTGAAGATGCACCGCGCGAAGGAGGTCGACGAGCGGTCCGCGCCGGAATTCTATTCGATCGTCGCGAGCCTTGCCCAGCGGGCGGGCCTGCCCATGCCGAAGATCTATGTCATCGACAATCCCCAGCCGAACGCCTTCGCAACCGGGCGCAATCCGGACAATGCGGCTGTCGCGGCCACCACCGGGCTTCTCAACCAGTTGTCCCACGAAGAGGTTGCCGGCGTCATGGCGCACGAGCTTGCCCATGTGCAGAACCGCGACACCCTGACCATGACGATCACCGCGACGATCGCGGGCGCGATCTCCATGCTTGCCAATTTCGGCATGTTCTTCGGCGGCAATCGCAACAATCCGCTCGGCATCGTCGGCATGCTGGCCGCCGTCATCGTGGCCCCGCTTGCCGCAATGCTCGTGCAGACAGCCGTGTCGCGAACCCGCGAATATTCGGCCGATCGGCGCGGCGCCGAAATCTGCGGCCAGCCCGGCTGGCTTGCTTCCGCACTCGAAAAGATCGCAAAAGCGTCAGGTCGCATTCCGAACGAGACCGCAGAGCGCAATCCGGCGACCGCGCATATGTTCATCATCAATCCGCTTTCAGGGAACAAGATGGCCGGCCTTTTCTCGACCCATCCCGATATCAACGAACGGATCGCCCTGTTGCGGGAGATGCGGGTCGAGGGCAGCACCGACTTTGTCGCCCATGAGCCGACGCGCGGGCGAGAGAGTGGCCGAAGCCCGCTTCCGGACACGGGCTATCGCAGCCACGCGGCCGAAAGCTGGCGCCGCGGCTCCGACATGCGTCGGGGGCCTTGGGGTTGAGCGGCGTGAACGATGCGCCCGTCTCGCCGCAGCTTCGCAAGGAGCGGGCTCGCGCACGGCGCGGCGAACCTTCCTCACCCGCAGTCGGCAGACCGAAGTCCGAGCAGGCGGCATCCATCGACAAGCCCGGCCTGAAGGCCCGTCAGGTCGCGACCAAGCTGCTCGGTGCGGTCATCGAGCAGCAGACATCCCTCGATGGCCTGACCGATCCCGATCACGGTCATCCCCATCTGCGCCAGCTTGAGGGCCGCGATCAGGGGTTGGTGAAGGCGATCCTTCTGACCGCCCTGCGCTTTCGCGGCACGCTGAGCGAAGAGATCGCGGCGCGGCTCGATCGCCCATTGCCGGGCAATGCGACGGCGCTCAACCATCTCCTGCATGTGGCGGCAGCGCAGATCCGCTTTCTCGATGTCCCGGACTCCGCCGCCGTCGATCTCGCGGTCACGGCCGCCGAAGCCGACCCGCGCACCAGGCGCTTCAAGGGCGTCGTCAACGCGGTCCTGCGGCGAATGACCCGCGAGCTTGCCGGCGCGGAGGTGACGACCGCCCCCGTGATCGACTGCCCGCCCTGGCTCTTCGAAAGGCTCGTTGCGGCCTATGGCGCGCCGCGCGCCGAGGCGATTGCCCTGGCGCACCGCACGCCCGCTCCTATCGACCTGACGGTGAAGAGCGATCCGGAGGGATGGTCCGAACGGCTTGGCGGGCGCGTGATCTCGGGGCCTTCGATCCGCCTCGATGCGGAAACGCAAGGAAGTATCGCCACTCTTGAAGGATTTACCGACGGCGCATGGTGGGTCCAGGACGCCTCGGCCGCCCTCCCCGTACGCCTCTTCGGCGATCTTCAGGGCCGGACCGCTGCCGATCTCTGTGCAGCCCCCGGCGGCAAGACCGCGCAGCTTGCCCTGGCGGGTGCGACGGTCACGGCCTGCGAAGCCTCCAGATCCCGCGCCAAGCGCTTGGGCGCGAACCTGACGCGGCTTGCCATCGATGCGGAAACGCTCATCGGACCGTTCCAGGAAACCCTCGGCGAACGGGTCTTCGATGCCGTTCTCCTCGACGCGCCCTGCTCGTCCACCGGCACCCTGCGCCGTCATCCCGATGTCGGCTACACCAAATCGCTCGACGATGTGCGGCGGCTGGCGGAGGTGCAAAGGAAGCTTCTCGACGCTGCCGCGGATCACGTCGCGCCCGGTGGTACGCTGGTCTTTTCCAATTGCTCGATCGACCCCAAGGAAGGCGAAGATCTCATTGCCACCTTCCTTTCCGAGCGGAGCGATTTCGAACGCCAGCCCATCGAGCCGGGCAGCCTTCCCGGCTTCGAGGACGCGGTCACCACCGAAGGCGATCTACGAACGACACCCGACATGCTGTCGGAGATCGGCGGCGTCGACGGCTTCTTCGCGGCGCGTGTGAAAAGGGCGGGCTGATTCGATGAACGAACGCAGATCTTGCAGCGTGGCTCTCGCCGCTGCGTCATTCGCCCTGGCGCTTGCCACGCTCTCTGCCTGCGGCGGCATGACGAATGCCGTCGGCGTTTTGCCCAAAACGCTCGACGATCTCGAAGCCAAGAGTGCGGCGGCACGCGGCGAACCCTTACCCTCGCAAAGCTGCGAAAATCCGCCTTGCCCGGACGCGGCGGGCCGATAGACCGTTTCGGCATTGCAGCAAGCTCGGATCGATCCTATCACGGCGTCAGTTTCCCGCCGTAACAGATCGATGAGTGCCGCCCCATGTCCGTCAAAGCCAATGCCACGCCCCTCCCGGACCGCGTCAAGGTCAAGCGCGCGCTGATCTCGGTCTCGGACAAGACGGGTCTCGTCGAATTCGCATCGGAACTTGCGAATATGGGCGTCGAGCTCGTCTCCACGGGCGGCACGCGCAAGGCCCTCGCCGATGCCGGCCTTACCGTCCGGGACGTTTCCGATCTCACCGGCTTTCCCGAAGTGATGGACGGCCGGGTGAAGACCCTGCATCCCGGCGTCCATGGCGGTCTCCTGGCGATCCGAGACGACGCAGCCCACGCGGATGCGATGAGCACCCATGGCATCCAGCCGATCGATCTTCTGGTCGTCAATCTCTATCCCTTCGAGGAGACCCTGAAGAGCGGCGCGGATGCGGCGACACAGGTGGAGAACATCGATATCGGCGGTCCGGCCATGATCCGCGCCGGGGCGAAGAACCACGGCTATGTGACGGTCGTCGTCGATCCATCCGATTATCCCGCCCTTCTCGACGAGCTGCGCACCAATGCCGGCGAGACGACGCTTGCCCTTCGCCGTATGATGGCCGGTCGGGCCTTTGCCCGCACCGCCGCCTACGACGCAGCCGTCTCCGGCTGGTTTTCCCAACAGACGGGGGACGCAACCCCGCGCCGCCTCTCCATTGCGGGCGAGCTGGCCGAGTCCCTTCGTTACGGTGAAAACCCCCATCAGGACGCCGCCTTCTACCGCACGGGCGAGGACCGGCCGGGCGTTGCAACGGCGCGGCAGGTGCAGGGCAAGGCGCTGTCCTACAACAATATCAACGACACCGATGCCGCCTTCGAGCTGGTGGCCGAGTTCGATCCGGCCCGCACCCGGGCCGTCGCGATCATCAAGCACGCCAATCCTTGCGGCGTCGCGGAGGGTGAGACGTTGAGCGAGGCCTATCGCATGGCGCTGCGCTGCGATCCCGTCTCGGCCTTCGGCGGCATCGTCGCGCTCAACGCCCGGCTGGATGCGGCGAGCGCCAGGGAGATCACCGAGGTCTTTACCGAGGTCATCATCGCACCCGAGGCGGACGACGAGGCGATCGAGATCGTCAAGGCAAAGAAGAACCTGCGCCTTCTCCTCACCGGCGGTCTGCCGGACCCGCGCGCCAGGGGTCGCTTCGTCAAATCCGTGGCGGGCGGGCTTCTTGTCCAGTCGCGCGATGCGGGCGTCGTCGACGATCTCGATCTGAAGGTCGTGACGAAGCGCGCGCCTTCGGAAAGTGAACTGGCCGATCTCCGCTTCGCCTTCCGGGTCGCCAAGCATGTGAAGTCCAACACCATCGTCTATGCGAAGGATCTGGCGACGGTGGGGATCGGCGCCGGGCAGATGAGCCGTGTCGATGCGGCCGGCATCGCCGCCCGCAAGGCCGCCGACGCGACGAAAACCGCAGGTCTTTCAGAGCCCCTCACCAAGGGCTGCGTCGTTGCCTCCGACGCCTTCTTCCCGTTCGCGGACGGGCTTCTTTCCGCCATCGAGGCCGGCGCGCGCGCTGTCATCCAGCCCGGCGGCTCGATGCGCGACGACGAGGTGATCGAGGCCGCCGACGAACACGACGTCGCCATGGTCCTCACTGGCATGCGCCATTTCAGGCATTAATCCGGCCTGCCGTTCTTCGATTGGCATGTTTGATGCTTTTCTCCCGTCAGGGACGGGTTCGGCGGCTTCGGCCGTCGCTCCCTGCCCTAGCGGAGTTGCAAGGGCGTCGCGTCCGATATCAGCCTGACATCATGGCCTTCCAAGCCACAGACATGTCGGGAAGCGCCCAATCTCTCCGGTCTGGTGTCATGGGTACGGGACAATCGGCATGAGCGAAAAACAGGCAGTTCCCCTCGGCAGTCTGATCTACACGCTGGAAGACAGGCCGCCGCCGGGGCCGTCGTTCCTCGCCGCCATGCAGCATATTCTGGCGGCGATCGTCGGCATCGTGACGCCGAGCCTCATCATCGGCGGCGTTCTCGGCCTTGGCGCCGAGGTCCCCTATCTCATCGCCATGTCGCTCTTCGTTTCGGGCGTTGCGACCTTCATCCAGTGCCGGCGCATCGGGCCGGTCGGCTCCGGCCTTCTCAGCCTCCAGGGCACCAGCTTCGCCTTTCTCGGCGCGATCCTTGCGGCCGGGTTCGCGGTCAAGGCCCGCGGCGGTGGGCCGGACGATATTCTGGCAATGATTTTCGGGCTCTGCCTCGTCGGGTGTCTTGTCGAGATCGTGCTCTCACAGTTCATCGGCAAACTCGGCAAGATCATCACGCCGACGGTGACCGGCATCGTCATCACTGTGATCGGCCTGTCGCTCATCAAGGTCGGCTTCACCGATTTCGCAGGCGGGGCCAATGCGGGCGATGCGCTGGGCGCGCCGATCAACCTCCTGCTCGGCTTCATCGTCGTGGTGATGATCCTGGTCCTCACCTTCCAGAGGAACCCGATGGTGCGCATTTCGGCGATCATGCTCGGACTGTGCGGCGGCTTCGTCATCGCCGCGCTCATGGGCGAAGTCGACTTTTCGCGCTTCGGGACCGGACCGATCGTCGCGCTGCCGATTCCCTTTCGTTACGGTATCGACTTCGATCTCGGCCTCTTCCTTCCGATCGCCTTCATCTATCTTATCACCGCCATCGAGACGACCGGGGATCTCACCGCCAATTCCGTCATCTCCGGCGAACCGGTCGAGGGTCCGCTCTATCTCGAACGCATCAAGGGCGGCGTTCTGGCTGACGGGATCAATTCCGCCATCGCGGCGGTGTTCAACACCTTCCCCAACACAACGTTTTCCCAGAACAACGGCGTCATCCAGATGACCGGCGTCGCAAGCCGTCACGTTGGGCTCTATACCGCCGCGATCCTGGTCGTTCTGGGCTTCCTGCCGGTGATCGGCAGCGTGTTCCTGCTGGTGCCGAAGCCCGTTCTCGGCGGTGCCACCCTCGTCCTTTTCGGCACGATCGCGGTGGCCGGCATCCGCATTCTGGCGACCCAGGAGATCGATCGACGCAAGGTCTATATCATGGCGATCTCGTTCGGCCTTGGCCTCGGCGTCACACTCGTCCCCGACGCGACCCAGCAACTGCCCGACTTCGTCCGCCAGGTCTTCGCAACGCCGATTACACTTTCGGGAATTTCGGCGATCCTCCTGTCGCTGCTTCTGCCGGAGGAAGAGGTGGAGCCGGCGAGCGCAGACGTGACTGGTCCGAAAGAAGCAACGCGATCGGTCTGAAGCCGGAACATCAGCGCCCATCAGAAGAAAAGCCGCCTCGGGATCAAACGATCCCGGGCGGCTTTGTCAGGTGAAGCGTTGGATTGGCGCTTACTTTTTGCCGTTCTCGTACCGGTCGACGGCTTCGCTGATCATCTTGCGGGCATGCGCGACATCGCCCCAGTTATGGATCTTCACCCATTTGCCGGGCTCGAGATCCTTGTAGTGCTCGAAGAAGTGCTCGACCTGCTTGAGCAGAATCTCCGGCATGTCGGTGGCCGTCTTCACATTCTCGTACTGCCGGGTCATCTTCGAGGTCGGCACGGCGACGACCTTCTCGTCCTGGCCGGCATCGTCCTCCATCACGAGGACGCCGATCGGACGGCAGGGCAGAACGGAGCCCGGCACGAACGGACGATCGTTGAGGACGAGGACATCGATCGGATCGCCGTCGTCGGACAGAGTATGCGGCACGAAGCCGTAATTTCCGGGATAGCGCATCGGCGTGAACAGGATGCGGTCGACGAAGAGCGCGCCGGACTCCTTGTCCAGCTCGTATTTCACCGGTTCGCCGCCCACCGGCACCTCGATGATGACATTGACCTCGTCCGGCGGGTTCTTGCCGCGTGAAATCTTCGAAACGTCCATGAGATCCTCTCTGCCTGTTGGATGCGGCGCGGAGCCGCAATTCGCGTTCCGCGGTTTGATAGGCCTCGGGGCGGTGGAGTCAATCGCCGGCGCCCTCCGCAAGGAAGATGCGCGAATTCAAATGGTGTTTTCCTGCGTTCGTTTTGTCTCGGGAAGAAACGCAAATCTTACGATCCGGGAAACCGATCGTTAACCCTAACAACCTATCAATTGCTTCGAACGAGACGTTGCATGAAGCCACGGTTCACACTCCTAAAATGCCCATGAGGGGCGCTCGAAGTTCAGGGCAAGACTCTTATGACCAGCATCAATACCAACGTCGCGGCTATGACCGCTCTGCAGACCCTGCAGAACACGAACCGGATGATGGAAGACACGCAGAACCGCATTTCGACCGGTTACCGTGTCGCAGAAGCCAAGGACAATGCCGCCTACTGGTCCATCGCGACCGGAATGCGCTCCGACAACAGCGCCATGTCCGCCGTCTACGACTCGCTCGGCATCGGCCAGGCAACCGTTGATACGGCTTATACCGGCCTCTCCTCCGCTAAAGACGTGCTCGACGAGATCAAGGCCAAGCTGACGGCCGGCTCCGCCGATGGTGTCGACAAGTCGAAGGTGCAGGACGAGATCAAGGCCTTGCAGGGGCAGTTGAAGACGATTGCCGATACCGCGTCCTTCTCGGGTCAGAACTGGCTGTCGACAGGTTCATCCACGGCGATGAGCAAAGAAATCGTCTCTTCGCTTTCACGCGATTCGGGTGGATCCCTGACTGTCGGCTCGATCCCGGTCGATATCACCAATCTGCGTCTTTACTCCGATGACGGCGCTGGCGTGAATACGGGTATCATCAACAAGAGCATCACGCTTAAAAAGTACACCACGACGGCGACTGCTGCGACGACGGTTGCGACGTCGACGGACAACCAGACCTTCAACCTTGCGGAAAACGATAAGGTCACCTTCTCCGTCAAGCAGAATGGTGCAGCCGCACAGACGGTCGAGATTACGGCTCAGACCCTGAAGGATGCCGGTCTTAAGACCACAGGTTCGGTCGCGGGCGCAGACTTGTCTGGTACAATCAGGTCGGAAGCCGACCTGACGGCCGTCCTCGAGCAGGCTTTCAAGGATGCCGACATTACGGGAATTGACGTCGACATCGATGCGTCTGGTATGGTGAAATTCTCGTCTACCGACTCTTTCGAAATCGGCACCCCCGCAACTTCGGGCTCGGCAACGGCACCGGACCTGACCATCCTCGGCCTTGACACGGTTCCGGCAACGCCGACGGCGAATGTTGCAACGACTGTTGCATCGGTCGCGACGATCGACATCACGAGCGCCACCGCCTCCCAGATCAGCAACTTTATACAGGTCGTGGATAAAGCGCTCTCGGAGGTCACGACTGCAGCATCAACACTGGGTGCCATTCAGAACCGCATCGAGATGCAGCAGGAGTTCGTCTCCAAGCTCATGGACACCATCGATAAGGGTGTCGGCACCCTCGTCGATGCCGACATGACCGAAGAGTCGACGAAGCTGAAGGCTTTGCAGACCCAGCAGCAGCTTGGCGTTCAGGCGCTCTCGATCGCCAACAACTCCTCGCAGGCTATCATGCAGCTCTTCCAGGGCTGATATCGAACAGATCCTTTCCTCGACAGTAAGGCAAAAGGTCGCCTCCGGGCGGCCTTTTTCGCGTTTCGGAGACCCGGCTGCCCGATGCAGCAGACAGCCAAAGCCGTGCCCCACACTCTTGAAAAGGCGACGAGACCCAATCCAGCCAAGTCGACAACACCGTCGGCGGCAGCACCAAAGACACGTTTTGTTTAGTACAAGTCACGCAAAGCTATATAAATACTTTGTTAAACATGCCTTTTAAGTGAACAGTAGCACGGCAAGCCTAACTTCGTGGTCATAGCGAAGTGATCGAAACAACTGATCCCAGGCATGATGCCGTTTTGCTATCCCGGCCGATCCGGACTGTCCCTTTCTTCCAAGCGTATGGGACGCTCACTATGACCAGCATCAATACCAACACCTCGGCGATGACGGCTCTTCAGAGCCTGCAGATGATCAACGGCGATCTCGAGACCACGCAGGGCCGTATCTCGACCGGCTACCGTGTCGCGGAAGCCAAGGACAACGCAGCTTATTGGTCGATCGCGACCACCATGCGGTCGGACAACAATGCTCTTTCCGCCGTCTCCGACTCGCTCGGCATCGGCGCTGCGACGGTCGACGCGGCCTATACGGGCCTCAATTCCGCAAAGGACATGCTCGACACGATCAAGTCCAAGCTGACCACGGCCACCTCCGACGGTGTCGATAAGTCCAAGGTCCAGAGCGAAATCTCCGCTCTTCAGGGCCAGCTCAAGACGATCGCCGACTCCGCTTCCTTCTCGGGTCAGAACTGGC